>JAOPYH010000452.1 GCA_025964715.1 Streptosporangiaceae bacterium
CTCAACGCCTATGGCGCGGCCACCTGGGGCCAGTTCTTCATCTACCAGGGCTTCAACGCGAACACGGGCTGGATGCACACGTCCAGCGGCGTCGACAATGTCGATGAGTTCGCCGAGACGATCGTGACCGGAGCGGATGGCAACCGCTCCTACCGCTACGGCAACGCGCTGCGGCCGGTGACGACGAAGACGATCACATTGTCCTATCGCACTGCCGATGGCGGGCGGGCGCAGCGCAGCTTCACCACCTTCGCCACGCATCACGGCCCGATCGTGCGCGAGGCGGACGGCAAGTGGATCGCGTTCGCGCTGATGAACAGGCCCGTCGAGGCGCTGCAGCAGAGCTTCCTGCGCACCAAGGCGCGGGATTATGCGGGCTACCTCGAGGTGGCGGGCCTCAAGGCCAACAGCTCGAACAACACGCTGTTCGCGGACTCGAAGGGCGAGATCGCCTTCCTCATGCCGCAGTTCATGCCGGTCCGCGACAATCGCTTCGACTATCGCAAGCCCGTCGACGGCAGCGATCCGGCGACCGACTGGCGCGGGCTGCACAGCCTCAAGAGCCTGCCGCAGGCGGTGAACCCGAAGAACGGCTGGGCGTTCAACTCGAACAACTGGCCCTGGACCGCGGCCGGCGCGGACAGCCCCAAGGCCGCCCATTATCCGCGCTATTTCGACCAGGCCGGCGAGAACCCGCGCGGGCCGCAAGCGATCCGGGTGCTGAGCGCGCGGAGCGACTTCACCCCGCAGACGCTGATCGCAGCCGCCTTCGATACCTACCTCACCGCCTTCGCCCGGCTCGTGCCGGGGCTGGTCGCGGCGTGGGACAAGCTGCCCGTGGGCGACCGGCAAAAGGCGAAACTCTCCGACCCGATCGGCCTGCTGCGCGGCTGGAACTATCGCTGGGGCGCGGATTCGACCGCGACTTCGCTGGCCGTGTTCTGGGGCGAGGCGCTCTGGGCGCCCCTGGCCCAGGCGGCGAAGGACGCGGGCTTGTCGATGTGGGATTACATGGCCGAACGCGCCACCGATGCGCAGCGGCTCACGGCGCTCGGGGAGGCGGCGGACCGGCTCACGCAAGATTTCGGCAGCTGGCAAGTGCCCTGGGGCGCGATCAACCGCTTTCAGCGCAACGACGGCGCGATCGTCCAGAAGTTCGACGATGCCAAGCCGAGTTCCCCTGTGCCTTTCACCTCCGCGCAATGGGGCTCCCTCGCCTCGTTCGGGGCGAAGCGCTATCCGGGAACGAAGCGCTATTACGGCACGAGCGGCAACAGCTTCGTGGCGGTCGTGGAGTTCGGGCCGAGGCTGCGCGCCTGGGCGGTAACGGCGGGGGGCGAGAGCGGGCATCCCGGCTCGCCGCACTTCAACGACGAGGTCGAACGCTACGCGAGCGGCAACCTCCGGCCCGTCTATTTCTATCCCGAAGACCTCAAGGGCCATATCGAGCGGAGCTACATGCCGGGCAAGTGATCAGTCGCCGAAGAGGAGCTCATCGGCGAGGCGCTCCTCGAAGTCGGAGACGGGCACACCGGCCCTTCTTGTAGGACAGTTCGTCGATGCCGATGCGTGTCAGGCCGGGGAACCGGTCGGCTGCCCGGCACCCGCTGTGGCGGGTGCCGGGCAGCCGCTTGGTCAGCCCTGCGAGACCCTCAGCGGGAAGGTGGCGGGACCGACGTCGCTGAGCGTGGTGGTGTTCGCCGCGAGGTACTGGTCCAAGTAGGGCGAGCGGTCACCCTGCGTCGGCACGTCGAACCTCGGGGCCTGCACGTCCAGGGCCAGCCGCGCGCCGGAGACCTTGATCGTGTGGCCCGAGGGCACGTCCCGCCAGCGGCCGGAGTCGATGGTCCCGACCTGGGTCCCCAGCCGGTGCCCCCGCTCGAAGGTCCAGTCGGTCGACTTCAGGTCGAACGAGATCGGTCCTCTGCTCGCCAGCAGGGCGACGTTCTCGTCGAACATCGTTGCCGTGCCGTCCGGAGCGACGTCCCACAGGCGGACCATCACGTTCCCGCTCGTACTCGCGTTGAGCGTGATCCTCGGCGTACCGGTGATCCGGAGTGTCACGGGCGCGGGCGTGGACGAGGTCCAGAAGCTGGTGGCGGCGGCGTCGCCCTGCTTGGCCGCGTTCTTCTCGGTACGGGACAGCGGCTCGATCCGCGGCGCTCGCTCCATGTCCCAGCGGTCACGATCCGCCGTGGTGGCCGCCGTCGAGGCACCGCCGTTGTCGACGTACCGGCCGGAGGTGAGCCGCGCGGTGTACGGCGCTGCGGTCACAGGCCAGGTCGCCTGGGCGCGCCAGTGGCCGAGGCTGTCCTCGATGGCGTACGCCGGGTCGGTCACCGACGGGTCGACGCCGCGGAGGTGCTGGTCGTAGAACCGCATGACCTCCCCGAACCAGCCGGCACGACCCTGCGACAGCCGGCCGTTGGCGTCGATGTCGTTGCCCCGCACGTGCTCCCACTGGCCGAGCCAACCGCGTTCCTGACCCTGATGGTTGTCCAGGTACGTCTCCATGTCCTCAGGCTTGGTGTTGGGCTCGATGAAGCCCTGGGTCACGAACAACGGCGTGCTGGTGCCGGTCGCGTGGGCGGCCAGGTTGCGGGCGCTCCAGTACGCCGAGTCCGGGTCGGGGTTGTTGTTGTTGGTGAGGTTGTCGCTCAGGCACCCCGGATGGCTCTCCTCGTACTTCGCGTTCGCCTTATACCGGTCGCTGTCGTCAGCCATCGAAGGGATCGTCGCGATCGAGTTGTACGCCGCCGGCGTGCCCGTGACGTTGGGGCGCGGAACCTTGTTGCTGAACAAGTAGTTGTACATGTCCCAGACCGGCTCTTGCGCGACGACCGCCTTCAGGCTTTTCAGCTTGAGGTCGTTGCCCACCAACCCGGTGACGGCGTCGTACGACTTGCCGTACATGCCGACCTTGCCGGTCGACCAGGGCCGGCCGGCCGCCCAGTTGATGGCAGCCCGGACGTCGGCCTGCTCGCCCGGGCCGACCCAGTCCAGGCACCCGGTGCTCCCGCCGAAGCCGCGCAGGTCGACCATCACGAAGGTGTAGCCGCGCGCCATCAGATCTGCGCCGTCGACAAAGTCCTGAAAGCGCGCCGATGGTCCGACGCGGTCCCACCCCTCGGGACCCGTCTGTCCCGCGTGCGCGAAGTAGGGGCCCACCGAGAGGATCACCGGCGTCTTCGCTTTGGCCGGCAGGTGTGCCGGGCGCAGCACGTCTGCGTGCAGCTCGACACCGCTGCTGTCCGAGGTCGGGAAGTACGCCTCCGTCCAGGCAGCGCCCTCGGGAACCCGTGGGTTCTCCTCGTGGGTGACCGGGACCCCAGCTGCCGCAGTCGCCGGTCCGGCCTGGGCAGCCGCGGGCAATCCGCCCGCGGTGAGGGTGGCGATGGTGACCAGTACACCGGCCGCCGCGGCGGTCGACGCCTTCGTACGAAGGTTCATGACACTCCCGTGAATCCAGCCCCGACAGGGGCCGCATTGGATGCCATGGGAGAGTAACGATTTTCGCCGGTTTTGTCGCCACTTGACCGGGCCCCGCGGATGTCGCGTGACATAGAGTCACGAATATGGGGCTGAATTCGAGCCTAGAGACAGGTTCTCCCAGGTCAGCGGCGTGATCACGCCTCCCGGCACACCGACTTCTGCGGAACGCAGGCTTGGCCTTCAGGCCGAGTAGTTGAAGGTTGGCCTCATGCGATCCCAGGGACAGCTGCCATTTTCTGCAGAAAAGTCCCAAGAAGGAGTTCAATGAGACGCTTGAAGGCATGGAATCCGCGCCACAGCACCAGCCCATGACGCCAACGGCCGCCGGAGAGATCCGCCGCATGACACAAGACGACGTCATCGCGTTCGTGACCGGCCTGCCGGGCGTCGTCGCAGAGACCGCAAGCGAAGCGAGCGGTGCGCCCGAAGCGGCCTGGGGCGACTCGTTCTTCTTCTACGACCCCGACGGCGACGCACCCGCCGACCGCCGGATGCCTTTCGCCACGATCGTCACCAAGGACTACGACG
>JAOPYH010000475.1 GCA_025964715.1 Streptosporangiaceae bacterium
GTGACAGGCGAGGAAGTGCCTCGGTCGTCACCCGCAGGTGACGTGGCCCACCGGGCCGGAGAGTTCGATCATGACCTTGCGGTTCGCGCCAGCAGCTTCCGGAATGAGGTTCCGGCCCAGGACGCGAAAGGCGGTGGCGTCTATGACGCCGGGACTGCCGTGTCCGCCTCAGAGCGACGTCGGGAGACCGATGTCGGCGGTGTAGGCCGCATGGTCGCTCAGCGGACCGCCGTCTCGGGATGGCCGGTGCACCAAGGCGACCGGCTCGTCACCGAGGAGTTCCTGACTGACGGCCAGATGATCGATCGCACACGAGGTGCCGTTGAGATGCTGGGCCTTCTCCGTGAGTGCGACGAGGCCGAGGCCGTCGAACGCCGAGTGCAGCGCGGCGGCACCCGCCACGGTGGTGAACCAGAACGGCGGGGTGAGCTGCTGGTTGAAGTCGCCACCCCAGATCAGCGGTTCCCCCGGGAGCCTCTCATTGGCGATCCGACTGACGTGGTGGTCGAGGACGTGGCAGAACTCCCCGACCTGGCCGGTCGGCAGGCCCGGCCAGTACTGCCCAGCGCTCTTCCAGGGCAGGACCGAGCAGGCCACCAGCACCGATGACGGCGCCGGTCCACCGAGCTCTACGCGGGCCAGGCAGAGGCCCTCCTCCCCCGCATGCGCCTCCGTGCCGGCCGTGCGCAGCTCGCCGAGCGGCAGCGCGGTGGCGATGCCGGCCCACCGCTTCTCCGCCGGACTCCCGCCTCGTGGCGGCGAGACGACGAACTGCCTGCGGCCCGCGTCCCAGTCACGGTGCACCTCGGTCAGCAGCCAGAGGTCGGCGGCCTGGTCGTCCAGCCAGGACGCGATGGCCCGTCCTCGGTCTGAGGTGGTGGGAGGACAGAGCTTCAGGTTCCAGGTGCCGATGCGCACAGGACTCCTCGATGATCAGACGGATGGGAGCCGAGCCGGACCCCGCGCGACGGTAGCCGTGGCAGGGCTGAAGTTTCGTCACCAAGAAGGGTCAATGGCCGGATTCGTAGCGCGTGTTGCCACCCGCGAACACGCACTCCCGCCGACTTCCGGCGCCGCCGTCCTGGCTGAGGAGCAGAGCCTCGAGGTCCGTTCTCGAATTCTCCTCGTATTCGGTCCCACCCCGGCTAGCGCAGGGAGCGCCGGGAACGATCTTCGAGCTGCATACGGGCTAATTCCTGCTGCGCCCGCGCCAGCCGACCGCGGAGGATCTGGACCTCGAAATCGGTCCGCGCCAGAAGTCGTTCCTTGCGAGCCGCCTCCACCGCCCGTTCCGCCCTCTGAAGGGCAGCGGAACCGCTCGCAGCCGGCTTCCGCACACCCGTTCGGGAACGTGTCTGTTGGGTACGCGTCTGGGGCGTGAAGCCGTTCTTCTTCGCCCGGCTGGCGATCCGAGCCTCGGCCGCCGCAATCCGGTCGCGGAACTGAAGGCCCAGGGGCGACTCCGGCCGCACTCGCCCCTGGGCCTTCAGTTCGGCCAACGCCCGGAGCTTCTTCTTGGCTGAACGGATTGTCGCCTCGTCGGTGTGACATGCCGGGCACCGCGGTGTCGCCCCCGTGACCTTCTTTCGCGCCCCGCAGGACCCACAGTTCGATGCCTTCGCGGCCTCCCCCGTGCGGAGCCGACGGGTCGCGCTGAGCTCCTCGCCGACGGTCCTGATCCGTTCGCCGCCACCGGCGTCGATCGCCTTGAACATCGGCCGGCCGTGGTTCAGACGGGTCATGCGCGGTTCACCTTCCGCCGCCGTCCGCGGTCGGCTCCAAGGGCAAACCACAGAAGTTGGTCGAGTTCGAGTTCCGCAACGCCGAGTTCGACTGCCGCACACTGCGCCACGGTCAGGATCGCGTGGGGATCCCGACTGACCGGGAGCCCCAGGTCCTTCAGCGCCTGCCGAACTCGGCCGTCGGGCTTGATGCCGTCTGCCCCCGAGCGCATACGGAGGTAACAGAACAGCGCCAGGCCGATCCCGGAGATCCCGCCGACGTGCGGCTCCACGCGAAAGGCGTGTTGCATCCCCGCGGTCTGCTCAGCCCAGGTAAGACAGGTGGCGTCCTCGGCTCCATCGGGACCGCAGAGCCCGAGCAGGGCCGTGGCCACGGCCAGTACCGTGTCCGGCTCACGTCGCCGCATTCCGAGGAAGGAACGCCCCGGGGGGTTGTCGACCACATCCTGCAGAGTCGCCACGCCGGTGTCGGCGTACTTCTGGACCCGCCGTTGCACCTCGTCATAGCCGCGATTGGCCGACATGACGACGTCGACGACCATGAGACCGCGGGTCCCCTCGTACGACTGCGCGTATCCGGCGGCATCGGCCCGCGCTTGCGCCCCGCGTGCCTCCCAGAGCTCGGTCAGTCGGGCGATTCCCGACTGCCACTGCGGATGCCGCCGGAGGGCATCGAGGGCAGGGGAACAGCGATCGGGCATGAATTGCTCCCTGGTGCTCGGCAAGGGGTCAGGGGCACCGCCTGCCAAGACGCGGTGCGAGGGGTCAGTTGTGGAGACGCAGCAGCTCGTCCCGCTCGACGTCGTCGGCAGCGGTGAAAATGTCATCGAGCAGGAACGGGTATGTGAGCAGCAGGCCGATGCTCCATGCTCGAACCTCGACGCCGTCGCGGAACTGGACGATCTCCAGGTCGACCTCGGCGTCGGCATCCAGCACCGCACCTAGGTCAGCCAGGGTCGCGGCCCCTGTGAGCGCCAGCAGCTCGTTCTCGGACCAGACGTACGCGCCATGGGCCCCGGCGCCGGTCACGCGAGCGCCCCGGCGGTCGCCAGGGCCTCGTCGACCTCGATGAACTCGACCCCGAACGCCGCGCAGAGGGCCTGAAAGGCTGGCCGCCGCTTCGCACGGCTGGCCGGCAGTCGAGGGATGACGACCGCGGCACGACAGGCGCGGTAGTCGAGCCCGTGCGACTTGAACCACGGGTCGAGGGGCGTCGCCGTCCGGATGAACT
>JAOPYH010000478.1 GCA_025964715.1 Streptosporangiaceae bacterium
AGCTGGCGGCGCGGTACCCGATCTCCGGGGCGATCTACCAGTGGTCCAGCCGGCTGGGCAACGCCGTCTTCGGCTGGTTCGCGGGCTGGATCATGATCCTGGGGCAGATCGTGGTGATCGCCGCGGCGGCACTGGCGCTGCAGGTCGTCATGCCCGCCATCTGGTCGGGGTTCCAGCTCGTCGGTCATGAACCCTCGCCTGTCTCGGCCGACGGGGCCGGCAACGCGGCCGTCCTCGGCGTCATCCTGCTGGCCGGCACGACCATCGTGAACCTCCTGGACAACAGGATTATGGCCAGGATCAACGTGATAGGCGTTACGGCGGAGATCATCGGGGCGATCGTCATCATCGTGTTGCTGCTGACGCATGCCGACCACTCGCCGACCATCACCTTCCACACCGGGGTGCCGGGCAGCCCGTTCGGCGCGCTGCTGGTGGCCGCGTTCGCCGCGGCCTATGTGCTCATCGGCTTCGACAGCGCCGGAGAGATGAGCGAGGAGACCCGCAGCCCGCGCGCCGTTGCACCCCGCACCATTCTCACCGCGCTGGGTGCGGCTGGAGTGCTCGGCGGGCTGACCATCTTCGCGGGGTTGCTCGCCGCGCCCAGCCTGACGGACGGGAAGATCGCCACCGACGGGCTGTCGTACGTGCTGACCAGTCGCCTCGGCGACTGGCTCGGCAAGCTGCTCCTCGCCGACGTGGTGGTGGCGATCTCCGTCGCGACCCTGGCCATCCAGACGGCCGCCACGCGGATGCTCTTCTCGATGGCGCGTGACGGGGTGGTGCCCTTTTCCCGGTCGCTCGCGCGGATCTCCCCCCGGACCGGCATGCCGGCCGGGCCCGTGCTGGTCACCGGGGTGCTCTCCGCGGTGATCGTGGCGATCAACTTCGCGTCGCCGGACGCGTTTCTGGCGATCGGTACCACGTGCATCGTGCTGCTGTACATCGCTTACGCGATGGTCACGGGCCCGCTGCTGCTGCAGCGGCTGCGCGGATCCTGGCGCGATGGTGCACCCGCCAGGACCGACGAGCGCGGCAGGCCGCTGTTCTCGCTCGGCCGGTGGGGGCTGCCGGTGAACGCGCTGGCCGACGTCTACGGCGTGGGCATGGCCGTCAACCTTGCCTGGCCGCGGGTGGAGGTCTACGCACCGACCAGCCACCAGTGGTACTTCCAGTGGTTCACCGTGCTCTTCGTGGTCGTCGCCGTGGCGCTCGGGGCGGCGTACCGGTGGTGGTCCGGCCGATCAGAGCAGCGCGCGGCCGAGCTCCCGCACGCCGGGCAGGTCGCCGTTGGGGACCCCGCCGACGCGTAGCGCGGCGTCCGCGGTCGCCTCCGCCATCGGCTCGATTACGAGGGCGGAGGCGTCCTTGCGGATCAGGATGACGCTCTCCACCAGGGAGAACACCAGCCTGGCGCGCAGGCCAAGCTCGGCCTCGGTCAGCGTGGCGGCCACGGCGGTTCGCGCCAGCAGCTGGGCGTAGGCGTCCTTGAGCGCGCTGCGCAGCTCCTGGAACCGGGCGAACCGTTCGGACTCCGGGAGCAGGTACAGCACGCCCAGGTTGTGCGGCCCCGAGCACAGGAGGCGGACGTCACGCAGGCACAGCGCCCACAGCCGCGCCTCCGCCGGAGCGGGCGCGTCCATGAGCGTGCGCGCGGCCTCCAGCGAGGGGTGGACCGTGCTCTCCAGCAGCGAGGCGAGAATCTCCTCCTTGCTCGTGAAGTAGTGGTAGATCGACGCCTGCCGGATACCCGCGCGCTCGGCGACCTCGCGGGTCGTCGTGGCCGCGTAACCCTGCTCCGTGAACAGCTCCGCCGCCGCCGCGAGCACCTCCTCGCGCGGGGTCAGCCCGGTCCGCGGCCTGGCGACGGCGCGCGGCCGGCCGACCTTTCGGGACGAGCTCACCAGTAGATCTTCACATGGACTCGGAGCCCACCCTGCACGTAACAGAACGGAAACGCGACGGCCGTCGGCGGGAAATAGGCCACCCCTAATTTCTATCGCACGACAGAAATTGGACGTCTGGAGACACGATGGCGACAGCGACGACCGGCGGCGCGCGTGAGCATGCCCGTGCCCAGGAGGGCACGAAGGTCGACACCATGCCCCAGATTCCGCCCCCCTCCGGCCTAACCTGGGCCGAGACGGTCGCGGGCGGGAACTACACGCACAAGGCGCTGGCGCGCGGCACCGAGCTGCGGCTGGTCGACCTGGCCGGAGACGCCTGCGCGCACCTCCTGCTCTTCGTGACCGACCGTCCCTGGGAACGGCTCAACCTCGCCGACACCGTCAAGGTGCTGTGGAACGCCTACCCGGGTGAGGGACACCTGCTGCTGTCCGACCAGGGGCGGGTCCTGGCCTCGGTGATCGCCTCGACCGCGCCCGTGGACACGATGTGCGGCACGTCCACGGCGCGGCGCAACACCGAGCGGTACGGCGACGGATCCCCCCCGGGGAGCTCGCCCGCCGGACGCGAACTGTTCAAGCTGGCGGCCGCCAAGCACGGCCTGGAACCACGCGATCTGCCCCCGTCCCTCTCCTTCTTCCAGGGCGTCACGGTCGATCCCGACACCGGGCGGCTGGAGTTCACCGGATCGGGCGGGGCCGGGGCAACCGTCACCCTTCGCGCGGAGATGCCGATGACCGTCCTCATCGCCAACGCCGCCCATCCGATCGATCCGCGGCCGGACTACGTCTGCACGCCGCTGGAGGTGACGGCCAGGCAGGCGCGGCCGACCTCGCCGCAGGACCCGCTGTGGGACGCCACGCCCGAGGGCCGCCGCGCCTTCCTCAACACCGCCGACCACCTCACCGCCAGGGGGGTCCAGTGACCGTTCGCCACGAGGACGTCCCCGCCCGCGCCCCCTGGTCGGGGACGGTGCAGGCCGGTCGTTCGCTCACCATCACCGACCTGGGCGGGAACCAGGCCGTCGACTGCCTGATCTACGACGCCCACGACACCGCCATCCGGTACAGCGCCCCGGACACCATCCACGCCCAGGGCGGCATCTTCCTCACGACCGGAAGCGTCCTGCTGTCCAACGAGCACACCCCGCTGATGACGGTGACCGAGGACACCTGCGGCCGGCACGACACGGTCGGCGGCGCCTGCTCCAAGGAGTCCAACACCCTGCGGTACGGCCACCACACCTGGTCCCAGCACGCCTGCGTGGAGAACTTCCTCGCCGAGGGGATGCGGCATGGCCTGGGCAAACGGGACCTGGTCAGCAACATCAACTGGTTCATGAACGTCCCGGTCGAGGCGGACGGGACGCTCGCAATCGTCGACGGGATCTCCGCGGCCGGCCTCAAGGTCACGATGCGCGCCGAGACCGACGTCCTCGTGCTGATCTCCAACTGCCCGCAGATCAACAATCCGTGCAACGGGTTCGACCCGACCCCAGTGAGGATCACGATCCAGTGATCACTACTCTGCTCGTCGCCAACCGGGGCGAGATCGCCGCCCGGATCATCCGAACGGCACGCCGGCTGGGCCTGACCACCGTCGCCGTCTACTCCGACGCGGACCGCGGATCCGCCTACGTCGGTCTCGCCGACCACGCGGTGCGTCTCGGTCTAGCACCCGCCAGGGACAGCTACCTCGACGCCGACAAGGTGCTCCAAGCGGCCCTGGACAGCGGCGCCGACGCCATCCACCCCGGCTACGGCTTCCTGTCCGAGGACGCCTCCTTCGCCCGCCGGGTGGAGGCCGCGGGGATCGCGTTCGTCGGACCGACCCCGCGCCAGCTCGAGCTGTTCGGCGCCAAGCACACCGCACGGGCGGCCGCCGAAGCGGCGTCGGTCCCGCTGCCGCCTGGCACCGGCCTGCTGCCCGACGTGGACGCAGCGGTCACCGCCGCTCGCCAGGTCGGCTACCCGGTCATGCTGAAGGCCACCAGCGGCGGTGGCGGGATCGGCATGCGCGCCTGCCGGAACGAGACGGAGCTGACAGAGGCCTGGGAGAGTGTCCGGCGGGTCGCCTCGGCTGGCTTCGCCACCGAGGGGGTGTTCCTCGAACGCCTGGTGGAGGGCGCCCGCCATGTCGAAGTACAGGTCTTCGGAGACGGCCGCGGCGAGGTGGTGACGTTCGGCGACCGGGACTGTTCGCTGCAGCGCCGCCATCAGAAGGTCCTGGAGGAGGCGCCCGCGCCGAGCCTGCCAACCCGCGTCCGCGAACTGCTCGCCGGCAGCGCCGCCGCGCTGTGCGCCTCCGTCGACTACCGGTCCGCCGGGACCGTCGAGTTCATCTACGATCCAGTCCGGGGGGAGCCGTACTTCCTCGAGGTCAACACGCGGCTGCAGGTCGAACACCCAGTCACGGAGGCGATCTACGGGGTCGACCTGGTCGAGTGGATGCTGCGACTCGCCCAGGGAGACCTCTCGCTCATCCAGGCCGGGGTGCCGCGGCCACGAGGCCACGCCGTCGAGGCCCGCATCTACGCCGAGGACCCGAGCAGGGATCACCGCCCGAGCGCCGGCCTGCTCACCAGGGCCAAGTTCGCCGGCGACGTCCGGGTCGACACCTGGGTGGAGACCGGAACCGAGGTCACCACCGCCTACGACCCGCTTCTCGCCAAGGTCATCGCCCACGGCACGGATCGTCCGGAGGCCCTGGCGAACCTGCGTGCGGCCCTGGACGCCACCCGGCTGGACGGCATCGAGACCAACCTCGGCCTGCTTCGCGCAGCCGTACGGGACGAAAGGATCACGGCGGTCACGCACAGCACCGCGACCCTTGCGGACATCACCGACGGCTCCCGACGGATCGAGGTGGTCCGTCCCGGCATGCTGACCACCGTGCAGGACTGGCCCGGACGGACCGGGTACTGGCAGGTCGGTGTCCCCCCGTCCGGCCCTATGGACGACCGGTCGTTCCGGCTCGGCAACGCGGCCCTGGGCAACGAGCCGGGCGCGCCCGGCCTCGAGTGCACGCTGAAGGGCCCGGCGCTGCGCTTCACCCACGCCACCACGGTGTGCGTGACCGGCGCGCCGGCCCCGATCACCGTGGACGGCGCGCCGGTCCCGCAGTGGGAGCCGATCACCGTCCCGGCCGGAGCCGTCCTGGACCTCGGCATGCCCGCGACCGGGATGCGGACCTACCTGCTGGTCGCCGGAGGCCTTGACGTACCGTGCTTCCTCGGCAGCGCCGCCACCTTCACCCTCGGCGGGTTCGGCGGCCACGGAGGACGTGCGCTGCGCGCCGGCGACGTCCTGCACGGCGGCCTCGAACGGCCCGGCGCCTCGGTTCCCCTCCCCGAGCGTCCGCCGTTCGGTCGCGAGTGGGAGCTCGGAGTCGTCGAGGGGCCGCACGCGGACCCGGAGTTCTTTACCTCCGGCGACATCCGCGAGTTCTACGCGGCGCGGTGGAAGGTCCACCACAACTCGGCGCGCACCGGAGTGCGGCTGATCGGGCCGAAACCGCGCTGGGCCCGTCCGGACGGCGGGGAGGCCGGGCTGCACCCGTCCAACATCCACGACACGCCGTACTCCGTCGGCGCGGTGGACTTCACCGGCGACATGCCGGTCGTCCTCGGCCCCGACGGCCCCTCCCTGGGCGGGTTCGTCTGCCCCGCGACCGTCGTCACCGGCGAACGCTGGAAGTTCGGCCAGCTGCGGCCCGGCGACACCGTGCGATTCGTCCCCGTCCCTTCTTCGGTGGGTGCGCCCGGCGACGGGGGCGTGCTGGCCCGGCTTCCCGAGACAACCGAGCGGCCGGAGGTCACCTACCGGCGCAGCGGCGACGACAACCTGCTCATCGAGTACGGACCGATGGAGCTGGACCTGGCGCTGCGGATGAGGGTGCACGCGCTCGCTGAGTGCCTTGCCGCCCGTGACCTGCCGGGGATCGTCGACGTGACCCCCGGGATCCGGTCCCTCCAGGTCCACCTCAATCCGGCGATCCTCGCGCAGGCCACGCTGCTGGCCGAGCTGCGCGCGACCGAGGAGACCTTGCCACCGCCCGACGACCTGGTGGTACCGAGCCGGACCGTCCACCTTCCGTTGTCCTGGGACGATCCGGCCACCGGAGAGGCGATCGCCCGGTACATGGCCGGGGTGCGCGACGACGCCCCCTGGTGCCCCTGGAACATCGAGTTCATCCGCCGGATCAACGGACTCGACGGCGTCGAGGACGTCCACCGCACCGTGTTCGACGCCGAGTACCTGGTCCTCGGACTCGGCGACGTCTATCTGGGCGCGCCGGTCGCCACCCCGCTCGATCCCCGGCATCGGCTGGTCACCACCAAGTACAACCCGGCCAGGACCTGGACGGCGGAGAACTCCGTCGGCATCGGCGGCGCCTACCTGTGCGTCTACGGCATGGAAGGGCCGGGCGGCTACCAGCTGGTGGGACGTACCACCCAGGTCTGGTCGCCCTGGCGGCAGCGCGGGCCCTACCAGGCCGGCTCACCCTGGCTGCTGCGGTTCTTCGACCGGATCAGGTGGTACCCGGTCTCCGCCGGGGAACTGCGGGAACTGCGCGCCGACATGGCCGCCGGACGCCTCGATCTGAAGATCGAGGAGGGTGAGTTCTCGCTGGCCGAATACCGCCGCTTCCTCGCGGTGAACGCCGATTCGATCGAGCGGTTCCGCACCCGGCAGGCCGCGGCCTTCGCCGCCGAACGCGCGGCGTGGGAGGCGGCGGGCGAGTTCGCCCGCGCGGAGCAGGACTCAAAGCCGGCGGACCCGGTGAACGAGATGGAGGTGCCGATACCCGGCGGCACTGTGATCGAGGCCGAGTTCGCGGCGAGCGTCTGGCAGTTGGCCGTCGAACCCGGGGACCAGGTCGTCGCCGGTCAGAAGCTCGTCGTACTGGAGGCGATGAAGATGGAGTCCGCCGTCGTGGCCCCTGCCGCGGGGGTGGTGGCCCGGGTGCTGGTCACGCCAGGCGATCAGGTGGAGGCGGGCAAGCCGCTGGTGGTGCTGAGGGGAGCCGACGGTGAGTGAGGCGGCGGTGGAGCGGATCCGGTGGGCCTACGCCCGGATCGCCGAGGTGGACCGGCCCGAGGTCTGGATCACCCTGCGTCCCCGCGAGGAGGTGGAGGCCGAGGCTCGGACCGTTGATCCGGAGCTGCCGCTCGCCGGAGCCCTGTTCGCGGTGAAGGGCAACATCGACGTGGCGGGGATGCCGACCACCGCCGGTTGTCCGTCGTACGCCTACCTGCCGGAACGCGACGCGCCGGCCGTGGCGCGGCTCCGGGCGGCGGGCGCGATCGTGCTCGGCGCCACCAACCTCGACCAGTTCGCCACCGGGCTGGTCGGCACCCGTAGCCCGTACGGTGCGGTCCGCAACGCGATCGATCCGGAGCGGGTGTCGGGCGGGTCCAGCTCCGGTTCGGCGGTCGCGGTCGCCCTCGGAATTGCCGACTTCGCGCTCGGCACCGACACCGCCGGATCCGGGCGGGTCCCAGCCGCCTTCAACGGCATCGTCGGCGTCAAACCGACCTACGGCCTCGTCCCCACCGAGGGTGTCGTCCCCGCCTGCCGGAGCCTGGACTGCGTCACG
>JAOPYH010000482.1 GCA_025964715.1 Streptosporangiaceae bacterium
CGGCGGCCACGCAGGTTCGGCCCGCGGACGGTGGTCGCGCTGGGGCTGACGACGGCGATGCTCGCCACGACCGGCGTGGCCGCGGCCGGCGGGCTGGGCGCCCCGTTCCAGCGGCCCCCGAGTGTCACGCACCATGCACCCGGCCCGCATCCCCGGCCGGGCACCGAGGTCCGCGACGCCTCCGGATTCGCGGAGGCGGTGCAGCCGGCCCAGGGCACGCCGCGGACCCGTAAGGCCGGCGCGCCTCACCACCCGCCGCACCGGCCGCCGCAGTGGCCGCGCGGACAGGGGCCGGCAGGCTACGACGTCCGTGACCTCCAGCGCCTGCAGGCGGGCTTCCGGGACTCGGCGCAGCGGCGCGGCGCCCGATCCGAGGGGTCTCACCAGCAGCCCGGGCCGGAGCGGTTCAACGGCGGCGAGTACAAGGACAAGTCCTGCGACGCCCAGGGGCAGGGCTCCGGCCAGGAGACCGGACGCGGGGGTCACTGCTAGCGGCGGCCGCAGGACGGCTCAGGAACCGCCGCGGCCCTCCTCGCTGTCGATCACCCCGTCGACGTAGCCCCTGGCGTAGTCCCAGCTGACGTAGTCCACGGGGTCGGGGGACAGGGCGGGCTCATGGACCCGGGGGAGCCCCTCGTCGAGCAGATGACGCAGATTGCCGTGCAGGAGCTCCCAGTCGATGTAGTGGGTCTTGCCACAGTCGTCACAGTCGACGGTCAGGCCGCGGACCCCCAGCGGCTCCAGGAGCGCCCGGAAGACCTCCAGGTCGGCGAGGTCTGCGAGGACGTCCTCCCGCTCCGCGACGCTCAGCGGAGCGATCTCATCTCCTGGATCACCGAGTCCGGCGGCCGGGTCGTCGGGGTCACCGGCGAACGGATCGGGCGGGGCTTCGTCATGCACCCCCCCACGCTACTGCGCCTCCCCGGTCACAGGGCAACACCGGACCGGCCCCGGAAGCCGTCACGGCCGCGACCCTTTTGGGGACCGTGCGGACAGGGACGCACAGCCCCTGTGACACTTGCGCGTGTCGGCGCTTACCAACTCCACGGCGGCGCGGAGCGCCTACGATGAATGGGAGCGCCGTGACCTGCCCGGACGCCCGCAAACCAGCAGAGGAAGGTGCCGATGAACCCCGCCGTCGAGCCCGCGAAGTTCGCCCCGCCGGGCCTGACCTTTGACGATGTGCTGCTGCTGCCCGCCTATTCCGACCTGCAGCCGGGCGAAGCAGACACCACGACCCGGCTGACGCGGGGGATCGGGCTGCACATCCCGCTCGTCTCCTCGGCGATGGACACCGTCACCGAGGCGAGGATGGCCATCGCGATGGCCCGGCAGGGCGGGCTGGGCGTGCTCCACCGGAACATGTCGATCGAGGAGCAGGCGCAGCAGGCCGACATGGTCAAGCGGTCCGAGGCCGGCATGATCACCAACCCGGTGACCTGCTCGCCCTTCGCGACCCTGGCCGACGTCGAGGACCTCTGCCGGCGCTACCGCATCTCGGGGGTGCCGGTGGTCGACGAGCGCGGAGTCCTCCTCGGCATCGTCACCAACCGGGACACCAGGTTCGAGACCGATCAGTCCCGCCCGGTGCGCGAGGTCATGACCTCCATGCCCCTCATCACGGCCCCGGTGAACGTCTCCCGGCACGACGCCTTCGGGCTGCTCGCCGAGAACAAGATCGAGAAGCTCCCGCTGATCGACGCCCAGGGCCGGCTGCGCGGGCTGATCACCGTCAAGGACTTCACCAAGAGCGAGCAGTACCCCGACTCCACCAAGGACGCGGACGGCCGGCTGGTCGTCGGCGCCGCCGTGGGGGTGGGCGAGGACGCCGTCAAGCGGGCTCAGGCGCTCATCGAGGCCGGCGTGGACGTCATCGTCGTCGACACCGCGCACGGTCACTCCAAGGGCGTGGCCGACACCATCGGCAAGATCAAGGCGAACTCGCGGGTCGACGTCATCGGCGGCAACGTCGCGACCTACGCCGGGGCCAAGGCCCTCATCGACGCCGGTGCGGACGCCATCAAGGTGGGGGTCGGCCCCGGCTCGATCTGCACCACCCGCGTGGTCGCGGGCGTCGGCGTCCCCCAGGTCACCGCGATCTATGAGGCCGCGCGGGCGGCACGCCCGGCGGGCATCCCGGTGATCGGGGACGGCGGGCTGCAGTACTCCGGCGACATCGCCAAGGCCATCGCGGCCGGCGCCGACACGGTCATGCTCGGCAGCCTGCTCGCCGGTGTGGAGGAGAGCCCGGGCGAGCTCATCTTCGTGCACGGCAAGCAGTACAAGACCTACCGCGGCATGGGCTCCCTCGGGGCCATGCGCAACCGTGAGCGCGGGCAGTCCTACTCCAAGGACCGCTACTCCCAGGCCGACGTGACGGCCGAGGAGAAGCTCGTCCCCGAGGGCGTCGAGGGCCAGGTCCCCTACCGGGGCCCTCTGTCCAACATGGCCCACCAGCTCACCGGTGGACTGCGGCAGGCGATGTGGTATGCCGGGACCCGTACGATCGCGGGACTGCAGGAGGACGGCGTCCTGATGCAGATCACCGCGGCCGGGCTGAAGGAGAGCCACCCGCATGATGTTCAGATGACCATTGAGGCCCCGAACTACCAGGGTAGATAGGACGTACAGCGTGGCTGAGGTTGAGATCGGTCGGGGCAAGAGCGGGCGGCGGGCGTATGCCCTCGACGAGATAGGCATCGTGCCGTCCCGTCGTACACGCGACCCCGAGGAGGTCAGCGTCGCCTGGCAGATCGACGCCTACCGTTTCGAGATGCCCCTGGTCGTGGCGCCTATGGACAGCGTGGTCAGCCCGGCCACCGCTATCACCGTGGGAAAGCTTGGCGGGCTCGCCGTGCTCGACCTCGAGGGGCTGTGGACCCGCTACGAGAACCCCGAGCCGCTGCTGGCCGAGATCGCCTCGCTCGACGAGGTCAGCGCGACCCGGCGGCTGCAGGAGGTCTACGCGGAGCCGATCAAAGAGGAGCTGATCGGCCGCAGGATCCAGGAGGTCCGTGCGGCCGGGGTCACCGTCGCCGCACGGCTGTCCCCCCAGCGCACGGCGCAGCACCACAAGACCGTCATCGAGGCGGGCGTGGACCTGTTCGTCATCCGTGGCACCACCGTGAGCGCCGAGCACGTCTCCGGCCGGGCCGAGCCGCTGAACCTCAAGCAGTTCATCTACGAGCTGGACGTGCCGGTGATCGTCGGCGGCTGTACGACGTACACGGCCGCGCTGCACCTGATGCGGACCGGTGCCGCCGGTGTGC
>JAOPYH010000002.1 GCA_025964715.1 Streptosporangiaceae bacterium
CGCTGGCGCGCCACCCCCACTGGGCCGCCGGCTGGCGCCGGCTCACTCCCGCTGTCCTCCCGTCCCGCTGCCCGGCTCGACCACGTGCGGGCGCGGTGACGCGCTGCTCGCGCCGGCCTGCGCGGCGTGCGGTGTCAACGTGAGGACAGCGCCCGTCTCCGCGTCATTGCGGTGTTGACGGGCGGTGCGGGGGAGCGGGGCCGGCGCCTGCCCGCCTGGCGGCGGACAGTCGGGCTCCGGGCCTCCACCCCACCAGTCGCGCTGGCCGACACACTCCGTCTGTCACGCGCGAAGCTGCCGCCGGTGCCGGCCTGGTGGCCGTGGACGTTCCTCGCCGCGCCGGAGGAGGCCGGCGGGCGCGCGCGTTCTGAATCCGGCTTCCTGAGGGCCTGTGACGGCCCTAATCCGGTAGCGCCTCTGTGCGGGCCGACGGTGTTGCTCGTCGGTGCTCCGCACCCGCATGCCTCCCGGCGTGGCGGTCCTCTGGCACACCCGCGCTGTACGGGCGAGGGGTACCCGCGGCGTGTCGCTTGCACTCACGGCCTTGGGCTGTACCGTGGGCCCCATCGCCGCCAAGCGTTGAGGTTGTCCACGGAGCCGGTCCCCCAGGGGCCGGCTTCTGTGTGTAGTTAGCGACCCTCGCGGGGGTCGGTAGGCAATGTGGCTTCGGCGGGGATTCTCTCGGGTGAGTGCGCTCAGTGAGCGCGGGACACGCCGAGCACGACCAGAGCGAGCAGAGCGCCCGCACAGGCCGCCAGCAGCACCAGGACGGCCGTTCCGGCCTTCCTGGCAGTGACGGCCGCGGGAGACGTCGCGGCGGCCTGTACGGCCGCTGCAGCGATCCGGGCGGTACGACCTCGGCGGGCGGGTCGCAGCTTGCGCCGCTCACGCCACGACAGCCGGCGCACCGGACCGGCCGCGAGCACCTGGTCGTCAGCGACAGCCACGGTCACGGTCAGGCGCCGAGCTTGGCGCGAATCGCCGCCGTGTCGGCCTTGATCGTCCGGAGGTTGTCCGGGTGGCCCTCGACCGCGCCCGGCTTGGGCTGGTCACCGCGCAGCAGCAGGCGCACGCGGTCGTCCAGCACCTTGGCGACAATCGCGGCGATCTTGGCTTCGTCGTCGTTGTTCACGTGGAACTCCTGGTCGGTGGTCGGGGTGGGTGCGGCGAGCAGCTGGCGGGCGCGGTCCAGCACGGCACCGCGCTGTGACGCGCGGATGCCCGGGCAGGTGGCGTGACCCCACGCGGGGGCGCCCATGTTGTGCCGGCCTAGACCGGTCTGCCCGGGCGCGTCGGCGAGCTTCAACGGCCACTGCAGCTCGGGGTGCTCATGACCCCACGCGTACAGGCGGGCGAGCGTCCACAGCTGCGCGGACGTCATCGGCTGGTCGGCCTGCCCAGACGTCTCGACGCTGTTGTACGAGCGATCACCGGCCCGCATCGACCAGCCGCGCATCCGCGCGCAGATGTACTGCTCCAGCGACCCGTCCGCGGCGATCCACCACGTCGAGCTGGCACCGTTCCCAGCGTCGGAGAAAAAGCCGTACGGGTCGAAGTCGTTCGTGGTCACGTGCAGGGCCAGGCCCAGGTGCTCGTTCATGAACCCACCGTGCGAGGACACCGGACGCCACACGGCACCCGGTGCGATCAGGGGCTCGTAGGTCACGACTGGAACGGCGGGACGGCCGGGCCGACGTCGACTGCGGCCGCACTCGAGATAGCCGGCTCGGCCGCGGCGGGCGGGTCGGCCTTGGCGTGCGCCGGCACCGCGACGCCGGCGCCACCGGTGACTCCCGCGAACGCGAGCGCCAGCAGCGCCGAGGCGTCGTGCCCGAGCGCGACCAGGACGGTGTAACAGATCAGGGCCAGCGCGGCGAAGCCGAGCAGACCGAACACGGGGCTGGGGCGGGTCATGGCGTGTGCTCCTCGCGGACGACGGTCGTGGTGTGGGTCTGTGTCAGTTCCTCGCGCACGCTCGGCGCGACGATGGTCGAGTGCCACGGCGGCAGGCCGGTGTGCGTCTCCAGCCGGGAGAACCGGTCACCGACCTCCACCGCGCTCATGCCGACGTACTGCACGAGGTCGCGCACCTGCTCGACCAGCGCGCGCACCTCGGCGAGCCGGTCGCTCACCCACCGGCCACCGCGCACGATCGGCCGCACCACGTACCGGCCGATCAGGGTGGCCGCGGTCAGCAGGACAATCGCGGTTCCGGCGAGCGCCACCGGATCAGGCAGGGTCAGGGTGGTGCCGGCAGCCCACATCACGCGCCGGTGACCTTGGCGATCAGCTCGCGCAGTGCGGCGGCGTTGTCCGCGACGGTCGGCGCCGGGTTGTCGAGGTAGGCGGCCAGCACGTCCGGCGCCGGCGCCGGCTTCGGTGCGGGTGCAGGGGTGAACGTCTGCCCGTCGTAGCCGTCACCGATACTCACCGGCTGGCCGGCCAGCTGGACCGGTGTCTGCCCGGCCGCCCACTCAACGTCGGCCGGGTCGTGCAGCACGATGACGTTGGTCACCGTGCCGCCTTCGACCACGGCCCACCGGCCCGGCTCGCCCTGCGGAGTGCTCACTGTGAATCCCTTGGCCTAGAAGTAGGTGGTCACGCGGACTTGGCCGTTACCGCCCGAGCCGCCCGTGCCGTTGAAGGCGCCGCCGCCACCGCCGCCCGGTGCACTGCCGTTCGTGCCGTTTCCGGCCAGGGCACCAGCGCCGCCAGCACCGCCGTTATCGGAGCTGCCGCCCGCGCCAGCAGTGATGTTGGTCGTCGATCCGCCACCGCCGCCGCCCCAGTTGCTCGCGCCGCCGGCTCCCGAGCCGGTGCCGCCACCGCCGCCACCGAACACGGCAGGACTTCCGGCGGACGGGCTACTCAGGCCACCTAGGCCGCCGATACTCCCGCCGCCGGCCCCGCCGAACGCTCCAGCGTTGGAAAGGCCGCCAGTGACCGTGGCGAGTCCTGCAAACGAGGTGCTTCCACCGGCGGCCAGCGCGGCGCCGCCGGCGCCGACCGTCACTGCCGCCGTAGCGCCCAGGCTGGCGGCCAGAATCCATGTGCCGATGTAGCCGCCACCACCGCCGCCACCAGCGTTACCGGATGCGGCGCTAATCCCCCCACCGCCGCCGCCCCACCGCTCGACGTAGCAGAGCTTCGCGCCGGTCGGCTTGGTCCACGTGCCCGAGGCGGTGAACACCTGCACGTCGGGCGACAGATTCGCCGCGGTGGTCTGAAACCACTTGGTCGGGTTGGCCGCCGGGGTGTTCCCCACGTTGCCCGCAACCAGGGAGATGTATCGCAGACCGACGTCGGTCACCACGTCGTTGAGCGCGTACGTGGTGCCCGCGGCGTATGCGCCCCGGTCGTTGCCGGTCAGACCCTGCCCGGACAGCTGCCACCAGGCCGGGCTGGTCGACGGGGTGTTCCCCACGTTGGCGGCCTGCAGGCTGGTGTAGCTGCTGCCCTGGTAGAGCACGGAGTCGGCGACCCCGTAGGTCGTGCCGGCGGCGTAGGTGCCCTTCGGGGTGATGCTGCTCCCCGAGGGGCCGGCCGCGCCGGTCGGGCCGACCGGGCCTGTCGGTCCGGGGGTACCAGTTGCGCCCGCGGCGCCGTTCGTGCCCGCCGCGCCGTCCGCGCCCTTGGGGCCCTGCGGGCCAGTCGGGCCAGTCGGGCCCGGGGGGCCACCGGGTGCCGGAATGTAGCCGCTCACAGCGCGTCGCCCGTCTCGGCGAGCAGCGACAGCAGGCCGTCCGCGCCGCCGGGAACCCACGCGTAGCAGGGCGCGGCGGACGTCCAGACGTACCCGGCGTTCGGGATCAGGGGGAAGCCGGCACCGCCGCCGGTGGTCTTCCCACCGGAGATGCGCACCAGAACGGTGCCGCTGTTGATGATCGTCACCGAGCGGCGGGTCGTGTCGGCGCCGATCACCAGGGTGGCGCCGTTGCCGGCCGCCACGGTCACGTCACCATCGGCGACCGCGGCCGATGGGGCTTCGTGCGTGCGAGTGCTCACGTGGGCTCCTAGAGCGCGCCGGCAGCAGCGGCCGGCGCCTTGGTGATGACGTGCGCGGCGACCGCGCCCGGGGTGGCCGAACCCACGGCCTTGACCGCGCCGGCGACGGTGCCCTTGTTGAGCATCACGACGCCGAGCACGACCATGCCGATCCCGGCGCCGACCTCGACCACGCGAACCCACGTGGACCGGGAGGCGAGCGCGCCGACCAGGTCAGAGACGCCCTTGACGCTGGCCTTGGCCGTGTCGGCCACACCGTTGGCTACGCCGGTGGCGACACCGCCGGTCGGGCCCTGCGGAATGGCATTGCCGCCCGCGTCGCCCACCAGGGTGAGCAGCTGCGGGCCAGTGCCCCACGGGGACGCGACGACCGCCCGGGCGGCGGCTTTCATGTCGGACTTCTGCAGGGCCGCGAGCACCTGGTCGTAACGGCCGTTGTGCAGGGTGGCCGCGGTCGCCTGCAGGCCGGCGGCTTCGTTCGGGTAGTTCTTGACCCCGACGCTGTTGTAGTTGCTCGCGCCGGCCGCCGGCTGGGTGGTGTTCAGCGGGTTGTACGTCGCGTTCCCACCCTCGGCCTTGGACCACAGCGCGAGGAACGTCACGTTGGTTGCGGTGACCGGCAGGCCAGCGGCCTGCAGCAGCCGCTGCGGCCACCCGTACGCGCCGCCGCTCACCGCACACCAGCCCGGGCCGGAACCTTGGGTGCCGGCTTGGGCGCGGCCGGCTTGACCGTCACCGGCGGCTTGACCCCGGGGGTGGTCGGCCGGTTCTGCACCGGCTGCACCGGGGTCGGCTGCTGGATCTCCTGCACCGGGTAGCGGCCATAGCCGGCACCCGGGGTGTCGATGATGCCGGCGGCGTTCACGTGCACGGTGCGGCCGTTGACCGCGACCGTGCCGGCGGTGCCGCGGGGGGGCGCGCCGGGCGCGGCCACACCGGGAGCTCGAGTCGGCGTGGGTGTCGCGGCGACCGGCGGGGTGGTGCCGCCGGCGCCAGGGGTGACGACCGGCTGCGACGGGTCGCTGCCAGCACCGCCCGGCTTCGTGCCGTACACGAACCCGTCGTAGAACCCGGAGCCGTAGCCCTCGGGGAAACCGGGGCCGGCGGTGCCTGAGCCGATGGTCGGCGGGACGGGCGGGGCGGACTGGTCGACGCCAACGGGCTGGATCGGCACGACACTGCCCGACGTGGCGACCCGCTTCCGGCCGACGAGCTGGGTGAGTCCGACACCGCCAACGACGATGAGCAGCCACACGCCGAGCGGGAACGGCCCGAGCTGCTTGCCCAGTCCGTGACCGGCGGCCTTGGACGCGTGCCCGGCGTGCTCGACGGGGTCGATCACTGGTTCACCGCCGCGCCGGCAGGGGGCGGGTTGTGCGCGTCGGTGGGCGGCACCAGGCGGAAGCGGGTGCGATCCCCGCCGGCGCCGCCGTTGCCGAACTCGGTGCGGGTGATCACACCGCGCGCGCCCTGCGGGGCGGTGCGGAAGTCAGCGCCGGCCCACGGGGCCTGCCCGGACGGGGCGACCAGCGTGCGGTTCGGGGTCGGCCGGTGGGCGATCATCGTCTTGCGGCCGGTGTTTTCGATGGCCGCGATGACCGCGTCACCGGTGGCGGTGTCACGCGAGAACGCGATGTTGTGCCGGCCGGGCCGGGCCCACGCCGACGAGTCGAGCTTGTTCAGATCGACCGTCATGCCCGGGCCGACGCGGCCGGCGTCGGCGGCGTTCGCGTTGACCAGGTGCAGGCCGGCATCCGGCTCGTTGCGGACGACCTGCCCCACGGTGATCGGGACGGCGCCCTGCACATGGTCGTTGTTCGGGCCGATGGGGCGCAGCACAACCGGCCGCACCTGCGTGCGCGTGGACAGCCACGCGCGCAGGGCGGCCAGCGGGCCGGCGTTGTCAGCCATTACTTGCCGACGATCCCGGCGCCCATGGCGGCGTTGATGCTGCCCGAGAACGCGTCCCCGAACGCTTTGACCACCGGGGCGGTGTTCGGGCTGCGCACGATGGTGGTGACCATCGCCACGCCGATGAGGGCGCCCAGGATCGTGGTGACGCTGTTGATGGTCACTTCTGCAGTCCCTTGGTAATGGCGCCCAGGGCGGGCGCTCCGGTGGTGAGGACGGCCGCGACGGCCAGGAGGGCGGCCAGGCCGCCGGCGACCCCAGGGGCGGGGCCGGCGAGCGCGGCGAGCAGGGTGCCGGCGACGACGCACCCGACGGCGGTGCGCAGCTGCGGCGACCGGCCGTGCGACACGTCGTTGACCGTGGTCAGCGTGCCGGCGATCAGGACCGCACCGATGATCAGGCCGCGGGCATCCCCGGTGGTCGTGATCATGCGGACGGCCGGGCTGAGCCGTTACGGACCGGCTGCGACGGCACCCGGGAGGGCGGCAGCATCGGCCAGGGGGCGAGCACCGGTGCCGGCACCTGGGGGGCGACGAACGTGGGGCTGGCCGGCTGTTCGAGGGAACCGGGGGTCGGACGGAATGTTCCGCCGCCCTCGGTGCCGGTGTTGTTGGCGAACTCGCCGCCGGTGTAGGTGGGCGTGCCACTCGCGCCACCAGCCGGCTTGCGGCCGGCCAGCACGTCCCGCAACGCGGGCACGAACGGCTGCCCGGTCAGACCGGTGTAGGTGACGAGAGCGCCACCACCGATCAGCAGGAACGCGAGCGCGAGCGGCACCGCTCAGCCCTCGCCCGGCAGGAGAACGCGGGGGGCCAGGACGCGACCCTCGTAGTCCGTGAGACCGGCCGGGCTGAGGCGCACGACCTCGCCGTCGTCGGCGACCGTCGTGGGCTCGTCCGCCGGCGGCGTGGTGTCCGCGCCCGGGGTGGGCGGCGTGGTGTCCGGGGCCGGGGTGGGCGCCGGGGTCACGGGCGTCCCCTCGGCCGGGGTCACGGTCTGCTCGGGGGCGGGGGTGGTCATCGGCTAACCGGCGCGCTGCGGCGCTTGGCGACGATGCGCATCCCGGCGGGGATGACGACCAGGCCGAGGACGACACCGACCAGGAGTGCGGTGGTGGGGTTGTTCGGGATCACAGGGACTCCTTAGGAGCTGTGGCGGAAGACGATGTGGAGGACGACCAGCAGACCGATGGCGGACAGCACGATGGCGCCGGCCGTGACTACCTGCGGGTCATGGGCGTTGCGCCGGGCGGCGCTGGGGGTTCCTGCCGGGGTGGTCACGTGCGTGTCCCTCTCGGGTCGATGGGGCCCCGCGGGCGGGCCTGCATGTGGGTCGGCTGCACGACCCGCACCGCGGGGACGACGGGGCCGCTAGAGCGCGGCGTCGGCGAACGCGAGGACGTCGTTCGTCATGATCGTGAGCGTTCCGGCGGCGCCCCACTGGCCGGTCAGTTCGATGCGGCTGGCCTGCGTGGTGGGCAGGTAGCCGTTGCGCAGCTCACCGCCCGGGTGGCCGTCGAAGTCGTGCGTGAAGTCGAGCGCGTACACGCCGAGCGGCAGGGCCGCGGCGGCGTAGCCGTACCGCTCCTGCATGTAGTGCCGGATCAGCTTCGTGGGCTCCTGGAACAGCTGGCGGCCGTCCCAGTTGAGCTGCAGCGGGTCGGGCAGCATGGTGGAAATGCGGTTACCCGACACGTCCCGGGTGACCAGCACCAGGTTCCGGATCGCGTTGCCGACCCGCGAGATCCGCGGGTTCTGCGAGCCGACCGCGATGTTCTTGTCTTCCTTGGTCCAGTTCTGGACCGTGCCCAGGGACGGCGGCTGCACCTGGTTCGGCACGCCGAGCGTGTCGGTGCTGTTGGGCTGCGTCCACGTTTCCATGAAGATGCGCAGACGGACGCTCGGCATCGTCGTCGGGCTGGTGGAGAACACCGCCGACGCCTGGTTCATCGACGCCTTGACCTTGAAGGTCGACGCCGCGTTCTGGTTGGCGAGCGCGCCGAGCCCGTCCTGAGAGGTGATCTCGAACGGGATGCGCAGCAGGTACGAGAAGTTGCCCGACGCGTCGGGCGCCGAGTAGGCCGGCGACCGGGTCGGGTCGGAGTCGAAGCTGTACCCGCCGAGCAGGTGGGCGAGCATCGTCTCGTAGCCCGAGTAGGGCCCGAAGATCCACTGGCCGTTGACGTCGGTCACGCCGACGTCGGTCAGGACGTTCCACGGCGCGTCCGCGTTGATCGCGGCGTTACCGCCGGCGCCGCCGGTCGCCTCGACCAGCAGCAGCAGGTGGCGCAGGTAGCCGTACGCCGGCACCTCGATGGTGCCGTTGCCGAGCTGCTTGACAGCACCGGCGGGGGTCCAGCTCACGTCGATGATCTGCTCGACGTGCTCGCGCGCCGCCTTGGTGAACGGGTTCACGATCTGCGCGGGCGCGTTGTGAGCGTCGCCCGCGGCCACGCCGGTCTGCGTGGTGGGCGGGGCGATGGGGGTCAGCAGGGCCATGACGACCTCTCGGGTCAGGGAGACGGGTCAAGCCGGGGTCGTGGGTGAGCCCGGCGGAAAGCGGGGCTCAGGTGTAGACAGCCGCCATCGCGCGCCCGAGGGGCGTGTTGTGGATGCGCGCGGCGAGCAGCCGCCACAGGAAGCTGAAGATGACGATGTAGCAGGCGGTCGCAATGAACTCGACCAGCGACAGCTGCGGCATCCGAATCACAGGGCTCTCCTCAGAGCTGAACGCGAGTGCGGACGATCTGCCGCGTTCGCGTGTTGATGTAACAGACAGCGTGCTGAGGGAGCCCGGCGACTATGGCACGTACCTGGTTGGCGGACAAGCCGCCTAGCCCGCCGACACGCCGGAGGTTCGTCTCGTCGTTGTCGCCCCACAGGAACAGGTGGGTCGCCTGGTCGTACATGTAGAGCGGCACGTAGGCGGGCCGCTGGGTGCCGCCGACCAGGGTCAAGCCGAGGCTTCGGCCCTGCGTCCAGATGGTGGTGAGGTGGTGCTGCAGGCCCAGCTCCGAGCACAGGTAGAACACCTCGTCGGCGAAGATGCACCAGCTGCCGGCGGTGAACATCTCGCCGAGGGCCTGGTCGAAGACGTCGCGCTGGACGGCCTTGTCCTCGGGCCGGCGGAACTCGGGCCAGAGCACGACGTGCGCCCGGTCGCGGATGCTGCCGTCACTCATGCGCACCTTGACCGGCTCGGGCGGTCCGCCGAGCGGCCGGCGGCGCGAGCGTTCGTGCCACTCCCGGCGCAGCGTGTAGCCCTGGTCCTTGATGAGCTTGTCCAGCGTGCGGTCTTTCGGCTTGGTGCCGAGCACGGTGACAAAGTCGCGCCGGGTGAGCAGCTCAAGGGCGAGCGTCGTCTTGCCCGAGCCGGTCGGCCCGATCAGCGAGACGTGCTCACCTTGCGCCCATTGGCCGCGGAACCAGGGCTGGAACTGTGCCCACGGAACCTCGGCCGGCTCAGTGCTCGGCGGCATCGACGTCAGAGGGCATGGCCGGCACGCGCCCGGTCGCGGCGGCGCCGGCATAGGCGGCCTTGCCGTAGAGCGCGAGCAGCGTGCCCAGCTCGGACACGGTGAGCAGTTTCTCCAGCGCCTCGCGCACTCGAGGGTTGGCCTTGGCGTAGTCCTCCCAGGCGGCACCGAACGACTTGGCGTCCTCGGCGATCTGCGCACCGAACCCACCGACCGCCGGCGGAACCGACCCGATGACGGGAAGCGGCACCTGTGTGCCGAGCGCGAGCGCCGAGCCGATCACCAGGTGCAGCTGCTCGATGCGCGGGCCCAGGGGCACTGCGCGGGGGGCGCGCGGCGCCCGTGGCTTGCGGTCCTTCGTCTCGGGCCGCGGGGTCGTCGCGCGCGGCGCCCGCGGCTTGCGCACACCGCGGCGGCGGCCGGTCGACGGCGCCGAGTCCGGGTCAGGGGGGCGCGTCTCACCTTGGATCGACGCCGCGGCGATGGGCTCCACGTGGGTGGCGCTCACGACTTGCGCCCGATCTTGCGGGTGAACCAGTGCTCACGTTCGGCCGGCGGCTGGTCGGCCGCGGGCGCCGCGGTGAGCGGCACGACCTCGGCCGGCACCTCGGCGGGGATGATCTCGCCGACTGCCGGCGGCGCCGCGGCGGCGGCGGCGTCAGTGGCGACGACCGCGGCGACCGCGGCCGCAAGCTCGGCCTCCGCGACGTCGACTTCCTGCACGGCCTGCAGGGCGTCCATCGCCTGACCCTCGGCGTTGCGCGCGGCGTCGTGGGCGGACTCGGCCGACCACTGCGCGGACTGCGCGGCGTCGGCGGCCTGCTCCACCACGGGCTCTGTCACGGCAACGGCGACGCTCGCGGCGACGTCGGCGGCCGTGGCGGCCACGGCCTGCTCCTGCCCGGGGGCGAGCACACCGGCGCGACGCTCGGCCAGCACCTCACGGATCTCGTTCTCTTCGTCGTCGGTGAGCGACACCGGGGCTCCTCTTGTCGTGGTGAGCGCCGCCGGCCCGCACCTTGTCGAAGGGAGAACGGGCCGGCGGCGCCACGGAGTGCGCCGGTCGCTCCCTCGATGAGACGGCCGACGCGCGGTGCACCGTACGTGCGACACGCCGACAAGCGCCCTGTGACACGCCGGGTGTAGACGGCTAGGACCATAGAGGTCTAGGTTCCTAGTCGTCGGAGGGAGCAAGGATGACGTGCGAGAGCTGCGAGCAGCGGCCAGCGGTCACACAACTGCCAGACGGTGACACGACGTTCAACGTGTGCGCCGACTGCGCGCTCGCGTTGCAACTGGCGCGCACACCGGTGCGCATGTTCACCGCCGCGGACGTGGCACGGTGAGCCGGCCCAAGCCGCCCGAGGCGCGGCGCGGCCGGCCGACCAGCCACCTGGGGCGGTGCCTGTACTGCGGCAAGTTCGGTTACCCCGGGCGGAACGCGGCCAAGACTGCGGCACGGGCGCTGTACCCCGGTGACCACCTCAGCGCGTACGAATGCAAGCTGCTGCCGGACGACGCGCGCCCGGTCTGGCACATCGGGCACCTCCCCGCCGCGGTCGCTGCGGGCAAGCTCACCCGTGACCACCTGGTGCCGCCGGTGCGCCGCCTGCTGCCGGGCCAGTCGTGAAGAGCGTCACGCACGGCGAGCGCGTCGAGTTCGACTACTCCGTCACCGACCTCGGCCACCCGGCGGGCGCCGGCGTCGGCCTGGTGCTTGACCGGGCCTTCGACACCGGCACGTGGTACGTGATGCGCGAAGGCGAGCGCAGCGCGGTCAAGGTCAAGGCGACCGACATGCAGCCGGCGCGACGGACGGCCCGATGACCGGCGCGGCGCGCGTGGCGTTCCGCGCGAGCACGGTCGACGGGTTCCCCACGGGCCCCGGTGTCGGCACGGTCGCGCGGGTGTGCGAGGACGCGTGCAGCTGTCTGCTGGTCGTGCGCGACCAGGACGAGCGCGTGCCCGTGACCGTCCGCCCCGCCGACCTGGTGCGTGTCGCGTGACGCGCCGCAAGCCGGCGCTGCGGCTCACGCGCCGCGGCGAAAGACTGCTGTACGGCGCGACCGCCCTGGTCACGCTCGCGGCCGGTGTGCTCACCGCACCCGGCGCGCCGTTGTCTTTCTGCTGGGGCGGTGTGTGTTGACCCGACCTGTTCCGTTCAACGTCCGTGACATGTCGACCGCGTTCCTCGACGCGCGCACCGCCGGTGGTGTGCACGCGGACGGCCGGCCGATCCCGGCACAGGTCAAGCGTGACGCGACGGTTGTGCACTACCTGCGCGCAGCGCACGCGGCCGGTGTGGAGCGTGTCTACCTGACGGGCCCGCGCCCGCGTCTGTCCGCGGCGGAACGGCGCGAGGGCGCGACGTCCGCGGCGGCGTGGCTGTTCGTGCCGGCGCCCGGCTGGTCACCGGCCGGGCACTACATCGACGGGCACGCGCTCGACGTCGCGCGGTTCGTGCACGACCAGGCCGGCGCGCGCGTCGAGCTGCGGCGCGCCGCCGAATGGTTCGGGTGGGGTGACTACACGCCGCGCACCGCCGCGGACGCGTGGCGCCAGCTCGGCACCGTGCACGCGCGCGCGTTCGGCACCGGCGCCAAGCTGCTGGCGTCACCGGCCGGCACCGCACAGGACGGGTGGACGCGCACGCTGCCGCGTGACGCCGACGTGCCGCAACTGTCCGACGAGCTGCAAGAGCTGGTGCGCACCACCGCGGTTCAACACCACGTGGACTTTGTGCACCACACCGAACCGCTACCCGGCTTCGTCTACATGGACGGCCGGTTCATGTTCGCGGCGCTCACCAAAGAGTTGGGTGTCGGGCCGGTGACGCGCGACCGCGTCGACAGCATCGGTTGCGGGCTCGGCGAGGCGTGCACGCACAAGCCAAAGTGCGGCTACGAACGCGCGCGCTACAAGGTGACCGCGACCGTGCCGCGCGGCTGGCCGTACCTCGGAATGCTGCCGGTCAACGTCGGCGACCAGGCGTGGGAGTGGCCGCGCCAACCGGGCGGCAGGTTCACCACCTGGGTGGACGGTGCGGAAGCCAAGCTCGCGCGCGAATGGGGATGGGAGCTGCAGGTACACGAACGGCTGCTGTTCACCCGCGGCCGGCCGCTCGACACGTGGACCGACAAGCTCGCGCGTGCGCGCGCCACGGTCGACGCGGTGCCCGACGACCAGGCCGACGACAACGTGCGCCGCATGGTCAAGGGCGCGCTGCGCGCAATGCTGGTGCAGGGCATCGGCGCATTCCACTCGACCGGGCGCAACATGACGCGCGTTGCGTTCGACCCGTTCGGTGAGGACGTGACCGCGGCGCGGCGCGCCGGGCTCGCGGTGCGCGACGTCGCGGCGGGCGTGTTCGTGTGGCAGGAACCGCAACCGCTCACCGGGCGCGCCGCGCTGTTCCGTCACCCCGAATGGTCGGCCGCGGTGTGGGGACGTTCGCACGCACGTCTGCTCGCGCACCGCGACACCGGTGTGCTGACCGTCGACCCGTCGCGCGTCATCGGCGTGCGCGGTGACGCGGTGTACCTCACGCACGACCCCGACTGGTTTGACGACGGCGCCAACGGCCGGCTGCGCGTCAAAGGCCGGCTACCCGGACCGATCCCCGCACCCGCGGACATGAACGCACTCAACGTGCTGCGCGAACGCGCAGAGAAAGCAGGCACCTAGTGATCCCGTCACAGAGAACGCACCCGCTCGACTCGCTCATGCGCGGCTTCGTGTTCGGCGCAGTTGCCACCGCCCTGGTCGCTATCGTCACCTGGCCCGCAATGGCACCGCGACCGCGCGACGATGCGCGGTGAGCGCGCTCCTGCTGTGGCTCGGCTACGTCACGTTCGCCCTGGTCGTGATCGTCTACCTGGTGACTCTCGGAGGTCGCTTTCCCCGGAAGCGGCGCCCCGCGGCCGAACGGGTCGTGCGCGCCTGGTGCGTCTGCCCTGTGTGCACCCCCGTCACCGCACCAGGGGATGCACCGCGGACCGCACCGACACCGCCCAACTCCGGCAACCTGGGTGCGTTTGCGCCCCCCAGGTCGCGCGTGGGGGGGCAGCCCTTTGACGCCGGTGTGCGATGCCCGGCGCGTGCTGGCATCTGGGGTCAGGAGCTGGCGCTCTGCTGCGACGTCTACGGCCACACCGGCTGGCACCACGCGCCCGCCGACGACCGGATCATTCTGTGGCGGAACACGCCCGCCGATGCCGTCATGTGGCGGGAGCCGTGAACGCGCCGAACGCGCGCGAGGGCGTAACGGAGTTCCTGTTCGTGACGCCGCGCGGCCTGACCGGGTCGGCGTTGGAGTACGTCGAGTGGTGGCACCACGACGACCGTGGCGAGCTGCACGAGCGGTTGCGGCGCCTGGCGGTGCCGCTCGCCAGCGGCAATGGCGACGGCTACCTGTTGCGCATCGTGCACGGCTACCCGCCGCGCTTGTCGGTGCAGGACCGGCAGGGCCGTTACGCCCGCGCGTCGTCGGGTGTGTTCAAGGCCACGCTCAAAGCCTATTTCGCGGCGGTGCAGGCCAGCAAAGCCGAGCACCGCAACCCCGAGCGGTTCCAGCAACACCTACGAGAGACGGGCCAGGAATGAGCACGCGACACCACTTCACCGCGCCGGCCAGGCTTGCGGGCCTCCCTTGGCCGTACGCCGAGCTGCAGAGCGAGCGCGTGCGCGCGCACGCCAAGCACGACGGCGAGACCGGCCAGTCGATGGAGCGGCGCGCGTGGGACGACCCGCAATGGCTGCCCGTCCTCATGGAAGAGGTTGGAGAGGTCGCCAAGGCGCTGTGCGAGAACACCGCCGCGGCGGAACGGCGCCAGCTGCGCGCTGGACTGACCGCCGAGCTGGTGCAGGTCGGCGCGATGGCCGCGGCGTGGCTCGACGCGCTCGTCGCAGGGACGATCGAAGATCCCGACCGGCAGGCCGGCGCCCCCCCCGCCGCCCCCCCCGCCGTCGCCCCCGAGCCCGAGTCCGAGGCCGAGGCGGCAACGTGCAAATGGCGCCTGCCGCTGGAGACGTCCGGGACTGGAATCAGGGCGTGGGTTGAGTGTGAACGGCCGCTCTACCACGCCGGATCGCAGGAAGGCCGGCACGGCGGTTCGGTCCACTGGCAGTCCCTGTGAGCGCGCTCGATCGGTTCCTGGCGGCCATGCGCGAGGAGGAGGAGCGGCCGTTCGAGGAGGAGCTGTTCCGGCAGGAGATGCAGTCCTACCGCCCGGCGCTCACCGCGGCCGGCCTGCCGTGGGTGGAGTGCACGTGCGCTTGCTCACCGCTGCAGTTTGAGGGCGTGATGCCGGACGGCCGGACGATGTACTTCCGTGCCCGCCACCAGCAGTGGCGGTTGGGGATCAGTCCCCACGGCCTGCCCGGCGCGGTGCGTGTCGCCCTGGACGGCACGGAGGCGGCGGACGAGCTGTTCGCGCACGGGGCCGACCCGGAAAACCGCATTGAGTACGGGGACGCGTCGGCGCAGGCCGCGTTCCTCGCGCTGCAGCTGATCACGGTGCAGCTGTGAGCGACTGCCGCGCGGTGCTGTACGCGAGCTACGACGGGCTTGACCCGGCCAGCACGTGCACGTCGAGTGCGGGTCACGCTGGCGCGCACCAGGGCGTGATGCGCTTCCTAGGCTCCCCTATGCCGGGTGACGTCCGGGTGGGCACCGAGGTTGAGGTCAGGTGGCCGGGCGACGGCCGGGTGTGCTGGGCGCGCAACGTGTTCGGCCCGACCGGTCACGCCGACTGTGACCTGACCGCCGGCCATGAGGGCCCGCACACTGGCGCCCTGCGTTGGCGGACGGTGGGCCCGTGAGCGACTACGGGGTGCCGTCTGCGCTCGACTTCCCCGAGTGCCGCAAGTGCGCCATGTGGCAGGACGCCGGGGCCTCTTGGCCGCGCCCCTGTGCCGAGCACTACGGCGGCGAGCCTGGGACTGGCGCAGAGGCGGAGAACCGGTGAGCGCGACCGGTGATCTGATCCGGGCGCTGCAGCAGGCGGGGGTGTCGATCCCCGACCAGGCGCGGGCGGTCGGGCGTGACCCGTCGTTTCTGCGGCAGGTGGCCGCGGGCCGGAAGGTCGGCGCGAGCCTTGAGGGGCCGCTACGGGCCCTCAGGACGACCGGCCGGGCCCCGGGCCCCGTGCCGTACGCCACGGGCGCGAGCGGGGCGCCCAGGCGGGTCAGGGCGCCACGCGCGGCCGGTGTGCCGTCGGTGGTGCCGGCCGCGGCGCCGGCGGCGACCAGGGCGCCGATCACGCACGTGGCCGGCGGTGGCCGGATTACTCGAGTGGAGATCCCGCGGCGTGACCGCGAGGTGGCGCGGCAGCAGCTGCTCAAGACGATGCGGGATGCGGCGTACGCGCACCAGCGGCTCACGTTCCACGTGGAGACGCGCGACGGGCGCCGGCTAACCCTGGGAGCCAAGGGCGGCTATCAGGCTGCCAACAGGGCGCGCAGCAAGTCGCGCGGTGTGCTGGCGCAGGTGAGGGACGAGGGCGGCGACCCGCTCGACTGGTTGCTCGCGCAGCTCGACGCGGCCGGTTACGAGGTCGACGGGCTCGGCGGCCTGCTCGCGGTCGACGTGGTGGCGTACTGATGGGCAACGGCTGCGACGCCGAGGTGATGTTCCCCGACGTGTACCGAGGGGCCGCGTTTCGTTGCGAGCTGCCGGCTGGTCACGACGGTGGGCACCACGCGCAGGCGCAGGGGGTGGTGTGGCGAGGCCAGGCGCAGCCCGAGGTCACGTTCCGTGCGAGCTGGTCGCCGGCGGCGCCGCGGGGCGCCGCCGAGCTGCTCGGCTTGCTCCGCTACCTGATCCGCCGGCAGCGCGTGCTAGAGAGGGCTGGCGTGTACGACGGCGACGACGAGGGCGAGTACGCGGCGTGGGGTGGCGACGACGAGGCGGAACTCATCCTTGCCGCGGCTGCGCGTGCGCTCGGTGTCCGGGAGCTGGACCGCTACTAGCCCGCGAGCCGCTGGGGCGGCTCGCGGTCGAGCAGAAGGCCGGCCTTGCGTGCGTCCTCGACTAGCTGGCCGGCGCGCGGCTTGCTCACCTGCAGCAGGTCGGCGATGTCCACCTGGGTGTAGCCCTCGGCGACCAGGTCGGCGACCGTCTCCAGGCGGTCACGTACCCACTGGTCGTGCTGCTCTTTGATGCGGGCGCCCTGACGGGCAATGCGCAGCGCGCGAGCGGGGGGCGGGTCGGCCGCCGGTGTGGGCTCAACGGGTGGCTGAGCGGGTGTCCGCTTGGACATGGTGTTCCCCTTCGACAAGGTTAGGGGCCACATGCTAGCGACCAGCATGCCTAGTTGACAGTGGCCTAACGTGACTACTCTCACAGCTGGAGCAGACGGCTAGGCCGTCCGGGTGTATAGAGCAGGTTCACAGTTCCACCGACAGCCCGTCCCCCAAGGGGGGCGGGCTGTTCGCTGTGCGCGCGACAGCGCGCCCCCACCCACGCACCGCGGCGCCAGCCGCGGCCGTCACCGGACAGCGGCAGCCGGCGAGCGCCAGCGAGCACCAAGCGTGGCGGCGC
>JAOPYH010000541.1 GCA_025964715.1 Streptosporangiaceae bacterium
GTGATGTTATCGTCAAAATTAAGCCCGTAATGATCGAGTGTTCCCTTTTTCAGAACCGGCGTTACCATGTTGATGTCAAACTGCAGTAGTTGCTTCTCCAGCATTTCCCCACTCGAGTAGTTAGGGAGAACCTGCCGAATCAAACTGCCATCCGGATTAATTTCTGCAATTCCTGCGTAACAAAGCACATAGTCTCCGTGCGACAGGTATTCAAACTGCCTCTCCAGTTTATTGGAATACCAATAGTCGTCACAGTCCAGAAATCCAATCCATTCGCCGCGCACTTCCTTCATCGCGGCCTTGCGTGCAGCTCCAAGCGATACAGTTTTTTCGCTGCGGAAATAACGCAATCGTTCATCATAGGAACGGGCAATCTCCTGCGTTCCATCGGTCGAGGCATTGTCCCAGAACACGATCTCCCAATCCGTGAAAGACTGTGCGTAGACCGAGTCGATTGCCTGGCGCAAATATTTCTCGCCATTGTAGCAATTCATGATGACGGAAAATTTCGGCATATTCAGACCTTCTCGAGAAATTCGCGTACCGTGGCGATCACAATATTCTGCTCTTCTTCGGTCAGCGCCGCGTGCAGGGGCAACGACAGTAATTCCTCGCCAAACGCTTCGGCAACCGGCAAAGGATATTTCGTCGAGAAATAGCTTAGCAGGTGATTCGGCTGATAATGAATGCCGCATTCGATGCCGCTGGCACGCAAGTACTCCATCAATGCGTCGCGACGTCCATGCTTGACGCACACGACGAAGATATGCGAAACAATGTTGTCGTAGTCGAGATCGAGCAACGTCAGGTCCGGAACATCCTTCAACTCATGCCGATAACGCGTAACGCATTGTTTGCGATGAGCGGAGAACCGATCTATTTTCTTGAGCTGCTCGCGGCCGATGGCGGCCATCAGATTGCTCATGTGATAGCGAAAGCCTTGGTGCAAAACATCAAATGTCCAGCTGCGCTCGCCCTTGAACCGCTTTTCGGTATCCTTTTCGACCCCCAGCAAGCGAGCGTCCTGGATGCGCCGCGCCAGACTGCTATCGCCGGTTACCACGGCGCCACCTTCGCCCGACGTAATGTTCTTGATACCGTCAAAACTGAAACACAGTACATCGCCCTGTGCGCCTACCATTTTCCCGTCCCGTGTGGAGCCTATACCGTGGGCCGCATCTTCAATGATGCGCAAGCCGTGCCGGACGGCGAACTCATAGACTTGCGCCATGTCGCGGCTATCGCTCGCGTAATGGACCGGCATGATGGCCTTGGTATGGGGCGACAACCGTTTCTGCGCGTCCTCCAGATCGATGAACACCCGCCCGGGAGTGACATCGCAGGCCACCGGCCGCGCGCCTGCAGCTGCCACTGCCTGGAACGAGGCAACGTACGTTATGCTCGGTATCAGCACTTCGTCGCCCGGCCCGATATCGAGACACTGGACCGCAAGATGCAAGGCGGAGGTACCGGTATTGACGCAGATCACATGCATATCGGTCCCGAGGTAGTCGCGCAGTTCGTCTTCGAACAGCTGGACCTCCTTGCCCATTCCGAGGTAGCCTGCATCGATCACCCGCGCAAGCGCTTCTTTTTCCTCACTGCCTACGACCGAACGCGACAACCGGATTGAGGATTTATTCGTGCTCATTTTCGCCAATCCAATATTGAATTTTGTTTCGTATCCGGCTTAGCGCCCGGAACGCATTGTTCTTCATGACTTGAAATACTCGAAAAATTCCAGCGCGACATTGTCCGCTTCCGCTGGGTCATGCTCCTCATCGATGATATTGAGCAGGAGGTTCAGGCTCTTGCCTTGCCCTTGGAAAGCCATCCAGACACCGGACGGCACCGTCAGGCGCGCATGGTTGTCACCACCCAGCGCGAGATCGGTAAACCACCCCCGAGTAGGACTGCCCGGCCGGTCGTCATGAATGACGAAACGAATCTCACCGATCGGAACCACCAGGTTCAACGTCACTCGGCGATGCCGTTTCCAGCCCTTGATCGCGCCTGGATGGACCGTCGAAAAATATGCTTCGCCGAAGCCGGCATAACCCGGTCCAGACGCCTTCAATGCATGCAGAATATCGCCATTCGGATGAAGAATGCGCTTCTGCGGCGTAACCAGTACGCCCGCAATCAGGTTTTGGTCCATATCCGGTTCCGTTCGCTCGCGATCCCCTCATACGTCGCAATCTGGTCAAGCGTATAGGCGTACATATCTCTCTTCTCGCGATAGTAGGCGTAATACCACTCGCTGACAGTCTTGATGGTTTCGGCGTAGTCGAGGTTGGGTTCCCACTTCAGATGGAACAGCGCCTTGTCGCAACTCAGCTTGAGCAAGCCGGCTTCATGAAACGGGATGTTTCCCGTGATCCGGTACGCATCCTCGGCCCGCGCAAAGTTCCAGTACTTGCCCAGATCGCCGAGCAATTCGACAACGGTGCGGTTCTGCTCGGCGCGCGGCCCGAAATTGAACGCCTCGCCATGCAAGGCATCGGCCTTCGCCAGTGCCATGCCGAGGGACAAATAGCCGCTCAACGGTTCCAGCACATGCTGCCACGGGCGCGTCGCACTCGGACTGCGGATCTCCACGATACGGCCTTCGCTCCAAGCTCGCATGCAGTCGACCACAATACGGTCCTTGGCCCAATCGCCGCCGCCGATCACGTTGCCGGCGCGCCCGATGCCGAGTCTAACCGGGTTGCTCTTGTCCTGGAAAAACGAGTGCAGGTAGGATTTGATGATCAGTTCAGCCGCCCCCTTGGAACCGCTGTAGACATCCTTGCCGCCGACAGGGTCGGTCTCGCGATATCCCCATACCCATTCCACGTTGTCATAGCACTTGTCGCTGGTGATCATGACCGCGACACAGGGATGATCCACCTGCCGCAATGCTTCGAGGACGTTCATCGTGCCGACCGCATTGGTCGTGATGGTTTCCACCGGATCGGCATAGGAAACCGAAACGATTGCCTGTGCAGCCAGGTGGAACACGAAGTCCGGGCGCTCGTCCCGGATCACGGCCTGCATCGCCGCCAAGTCGCGGATATCGGCCTGATGGTGGCGGATGCGTGACGCAATACCGAGTTCCTCGAACATCGACGGTATCGTCGGTACGTCGCGCGAGACGCCGACCACCTCCGCCTCGAGCTTGAGCAGCCAGGCGGTCAACCAGCCGCCCTTGAACCCGGTATGGCCGGTGACCAGAACTTTTTTGCCGGAATAGATGTTATGAAACACTTCGCCCCCAAACCTTGGTCTTCTTGACTACGCTTATTTTTCCCATGTCTTCCATTTGGCTGTGCCGGATTGCCACATCTGGTTCAGGTCGCTCTTGTCGCGCAGAGTATCCATGCACTTCCAGAATCCGTTGTGACGGTAGGTGCACAGCTGCTTGTCCCGCGCCAAGCCTTGCAGCGGCGCCTGCTCCAGCACTGTCGCGTCGCCCTCGGTAATGTAGTCGAACAGCGCCGGCTCGCAAACGAAAAACCCGCCGTTGATCCATGAGCCGTCGCCGCGCGGCTTTTCGAGGAACCGCGAAACGCTGCCATCCGCGTCCGCATCGAAGGTGCCGAAGCGCCCGTCGGGCTGGACCGACGTCATCGTGACCGCCTTGCCGTGGGTGCGGTGATAGGCTACCAACGCGTCCATGTCGATGTCGCT
>JAOPYH010000025.1 GCA_025964715.1 Streptosporangiaceae bacterium
CCAGCAACCGAACTCCACGGAACCCGGGGCACACCACGGTGTCAACCGAAGTGGGGGCAGTCCCCGCCATCGCCAAGGAATGCGCTTCGTCGCCGGGCGTCTCGATCCGCCAGCGAGGCAAGCACTCCGACGCGAGCCGCTGGCGAGCGGTCACGTCCTGCTGGACTCGCCTGTGACGGCGCTCAGTGGAAAGTCCCCCGACCTGCTCACTGAAGGTCCCCACCCGTTGAGCTCCGAGACGGCGGGGGCGCCTCCGAGGATGGCGGTCTCTGACCACCGCACCAACCTCGAAGGAGCCCTGCCTCTCAAGCGCACACGGGAGGACGACATCGACGTGCACGCGCTACGTCGCCAGTCCCTACGGCGGCTGTGGCTCTCAACCCCACGGCGTTCCCGAACCGACGTCTCCCGGATCCTCCGCCGGGGAAATACCGGCTACTACGGAGTAGTGCCGACGGTTGGTGTGTCGAGACCAGTCGAAATGCCGAGGCGGCGAGACTGCTCGCGTGAGGACAAGACGTTGAACGCCTCCCGTGCGGCACCCGTCCTGCTGCCATCTCTGCTCCTCACCGCCTGCGGCCCGGCGACGTCGCCCCAGGTCAGCGGGGCAGCAACTGTGGCCAGCCTGACAACTCCGGCGCCGGCCTCTCTGCCCGCGTCCGCGGTGACGAACTCATCAGCGGCCGCGCCCATCCCGGAAACGCATCAAGCATCGGCGGGCCTGAACGTCGTCCACGCCCCCCGCCGCGTCTTCGACGACGCCCACCTGCAGGCCGGCCAATGCCACGTGCGACAAGCCGCCGCCGGCCCCCTGCCCGACCCCGCCTGCACACCCGGAGCCATTGACCCCGCCGTCAACCAGTCGAACATCAAGTCGACCATCTGCAGCCCCGGCTACACGGGGACGGTCCGCCCGCCTCCGACACCGACCGGTGGAAGCGCATCATCGAGAGCGCCTATGCCGTCCCATCCGGCGAGTACGACCACCTGGTGCCGCTCGAACTGGGCGGCGCGAACGCCACCTCGAACCTGTGGGTCCAGTCGGGGCCGATCCCGAACCTCCTCAAGGACAAAGTGGAGAACCGTTTGCGCAGCGAGGTGTGCGCCGGGCAGTTAACGCTGGCCGAGGCTCAGCAGGCGATCGCCACGGATTGGACGGCAGCGCCGTAACGGTCGTCTTGGCGTGCTCCGGGCCCAAACTCGGATCTTGCATGGCTGGGCCGCGTGAGCCGGTGCCGCGGGTTCTTGACCGCCGTGGTCGGTGATTCTGCATTCGGGGTGTGACGGATAGTCCCATGTCGTCGGGGTGGTCGCCGGTTCCACGGGCCGGAAGTGCTGCTGCGTCGTTGGGACGATGTCCTGACGCTCAGCCGGGGGCGGCCAGGACGTCGAGCCGGCGGAGGCCGTCGAGGGCAGGGCCGGTGAACGGGGCGGACTGAGCCAGATGCAGCCAGGTGCGTCGACCGGTCGCGCCCCCGTAGGCGGCGGCGGTGCCGGCGAAGTGGATGGCGTGCAGCCACTGCTCGTGCGTTCCGGTCCCGGCCGGTGTCGCCGTTGTCTCGATGTCCGTCTCGACCAGCGTTGCGCCTCTCCGTCACAGGGCGCTAACGTTAGCGCCGACGTACGAATCAGTCGATGCATCGAGGAAGGTGCAGTCGTGGGTGCTCCGGTGGCGTTCTTCGAGGTCAGCAGCTCCGACCACGAGCGGGCGCAGAAGTTCTACGCAGAGCTGTTCGGCTGGCAGGTGGCGGCCGATCCGGCGATGGGCGGCTACGGGCTGGTCGACACCGCAGCGGGTGAGGCGGCGATCGGCGGTGGGATCGGTCCGGTCGAGGACGGCGATGCGGGCGGTGTCCGGATCTACGTGAAGGTCGATGACCTCGACGCATACCTGCAGCGGGCCGAGCGGCTCGGCGGTACCCGGCTGGTCCCCCCGACCGACCTGCCGACCGGCTACGGCAGGTTCGCGATGTTCGCCGATCCGGACGGCAACACCGTGGGGCTGTGGGGCTGATCGGTGATGCCGCAGGGGGCTGCCGCGGCAGCGGGTGAGCCGCTGGACGAGGCGATGCGCGCCCTGGTCGAGCCGCGCCGGCGGGCGATCTTGCGCCTGGTGGCAAACCAGGAGTTGGCGGCCGGCGAGATCGCCGCCGCGTTCGAGGTCACCCGCACGGGGGTCAGCCAGCACCTCACCGTGCTGAAGAACGCCGGCCTGCTCTCCGAGCGCCGGGACGGCACGCGGCGGCTCTACCGCGCGCGGCCGGAGGGGCTCGCCGAGCTGCGGCAGTTCCTCGACCAGATGTGGGTCTCCTCGCTGGAGGTCGCCCGCCGGCTGGTGGAGGCCGACGGGGCCGTCCCCAGCGGGGACCGGGGGGCCGAGGACGGCGGGCGGCGGGCTCCCGGTGCGGACTGACCATGGGCATCCACCGCGTCGCCGCCACCGTCCGTCGCGGCGGATGCCGCGCACGTCGGCGGAGAGCCTGTGGGCGCGCGTACTCACCCGGTTCCGCGACTACATCGAGGACACCGGTTCCGACAAGACCGACCACGAGCCGACCCCACCAATCGACCGATCGAGCAGAAAGGCCGACGATGACTCGCGCCACCGACCCCGCGGCCGGGACGGTCCTGCCGCTGCGCCGGCCACCGGTGCGCCAGGCCACCGTGGTGGGCAGCGACCAGGCGCACACCTTCGACGTCTTCGTCGCCACGATCGGCGCGTGGTGGCCGCTGCAGCCGTTCTCCGCCGGAGGCAAGCGGGTGCGGGAGGTCATCTTCGAGCAACGGCTGGGCGGCCGGGTGTATGAGACCTGGGACGACGGCAGCACCGTCGACTGGGGCACCGTGCTGGCCTGGGAGCCGCCCCGCCGGTTCGCCATGACCTGGCTGGTCACCGGCACCGCGACCGAGGTCGAGCTGACCTTCACCGCTCTCGGCCCGGCGCTGACCCGGGTCGCGGTCGAGCACCGCGGCTGGGACGCGCTCACCGACGCCGAGCTGTCCGCCGACTGCGCGCTGCCGGGCGGCTACACCGGCGGCGCCTTCACCCGCGGATGGGCCACCATCCTCAGCCGATTCCAGGCGGCGATCGCATCGACGCAGCCGCCCGCCGATCCGTCCCAGAAGAGGGAGTACCTGTGAGCAGCAAGCAGCTCTTCGTCTACAAGCTCATCCCGCCGCGGCCAACCTTCGCCGCCGACCAGACCCCCGCCGAAGCGGCCATCATGGGCCAGCACGTCGCCTACTGGAGCGAGCTGCTGCACCGCGGCGTCGCCGTCGTCTTCGGCCCGGTCGCCGACCCGACCGGCGCCTGGGGCCTGGCCGTGATCGAAGCCGAGAACGCCGACCAGGTGAATCAGCTGCGCGTCAACGACCCCGCCATCCGCTCCGGGCTCGCCTCCGCCGAGATCCACCCCATGCCCGCCGCATTCGTCCGTCCCCTCGCTGACTGAGCCCCTGCACCGCGCGGTGTGGCGCAGCCCGTGCTGGCTCGATGCTTCGTGAGGGACACGGCGCTGAGTCGCAGACCTGCCGTCCGGGCATCACCCTGGTCGGGTGACGGCTGACTCTGGCGCTGACCGCAGTGGTGCCTGCCCTGGCGGCCGTTGTCGTTCTGCATCGGAGGCGCCCTGGCGCGAAAGGTGACCAGGTCCGAGCCCGGGTCCTGGTGGGGCCGCATGCGGTGGTCTCGGGGTGGGGCGTCGACCGACGTGGCCGGGACTGCGGATCCTGCCCTTCCGGCGACGGCGGAAGGCGAGCACCACGGCGCAGAGCCGGCTGCGCCGGCTGTTCAGTTCGGTGATAGCAGGACCCCTGCCCGGATGCCGGTGCCGCCGTTGCTCGCCGACTTGGCCGGCTGGGGCTGGCGGTTGCTGCTGCTCGGCGTAATGGCGGTCCTGTTGCTCTGGGTCGCTCAGCAGCTGTATTTGGTCTCGATTCCGGTGGCCGCCGCGCTTCTACTGACCGCGCTGCTCTCGCCGGTGGTCGCGCAGCTGCGCCGGCACGGCTGGCCGCGGGCGTTCGCGACCGCAGCGACCGTGTTGGGCATGCTCCTAGCGGTCGGGGGCCTGCTGACCTGGGTCGTGCAACGTGCCCTCGCCGAGGTGCCCAGGCTCTCGAGAGAGCTGCAACGCGCGGTCCAGCAGTTGCCAATCAGTAACACCACTCTTCAGCGGCTGCGGAGCCAGCTGGTGGCCTCGCTACAGTCCACTTCCGGGTCGCTCAACGGAGTCCTGACCGGCGTGCAGACGGCAGTCGCCGTGCTGACCGGGATCATTCTCACCCTGCTCCTGACGATCATCCTTCTCGCCGACGGCGAACGGATGTGGGCGTGGCTGGTCACCCGCCTTCCGGCCGGTGGCCGCGTCCGCGCCGTGCGGGCCGGCGCCCCCGCCTGGGCACGGCTGTCGGGGTGGGTGCGAGGCACCTTCATCATCGCCGCCATGCACTCGGTGGTGCTGGCAGTCACAATGCTCATCCTGGGCCTGCCCCTGGTCGCGCCGCTGGCCGTCCTCGTCTTCCTCGGCAGCTTCATTCCACTCATCGGCGCGCTGGTCTCCGGCGCTCTGGCCGTGCTGGTCACCTTCGCCGCGAAGGGGTTGACGGCGGCGATCCTGCTCATCGTCGTGCTGGTGGTCGACAACCAAATCGAGGCGCACGTCCTCCAGCCCTTCCTGGTCGGCCGGTACGTGCGACTTCATCCGTTCGTCGTCGCGGTAGTCATCACCGCCGGCGCGCTGGTGGGCGGCCTGGCCGGAGCCTTGCTGGCAGTGCCCTTCACCGCCGCGGCCTACGCAGCCCTGACCAACCTCTCCGACCCCAGGCCCACGCGGACACGGAAGGCACGGGCACGCCGGCTCCACCGCCGACCACCCCCACCGGCTACCGGCTGACAGCAGCATGCTGCGGACCGCCAGCCGTGGTGCTCCTGGACGACAGATTGCCGCGACGGACGAGCCTCGAAGCCCCTGTTCGCCCATGCCGCGGACAACGGCTTCCCCTCCGACCACAGCGCTGCCGCCGGGCTGCTCACCGCTATGGTGCTGCGCTCGAAGAGGTTCATCGGCCTGCTCGTGTCCGCGGGGGCGGCGGCCATCGCTCGGCGCGGGTCGCCGCACACGTCCACCACGCGCAGGACGTCGTCGCCGGTCTGGCCATCGGACTGGCCGCGGGCGCCATCGCAATCGCGACCATGCATGTGCTGTTCGCCAGCCTCGACCGGCGCGGCACTACCAGCGGTCGCACCGGCGTGCCGACCCGCGATGGGATTCGGTAGGCACGCCTCCCGCGTGGACCTCCGCCAGAGAGGACGCGACCGGTGACCAGTGCCCATTGGGCTCCGACCGTTCTCCTGAATCGGGCTCCTCGGCGCAGCCGGATGCGGCGGCCCCGCCCCCTCCAGTCTCGCCGCCGGAAGGGATCCTTGCGGCAGGAGGTGCTGGCATGTCTGCGAGCGGCGGGGAAACCGGTCACCGCCCGGGATGTGCGATCCCGGCTGACACCCGTCGTGTCCTACACCGCCGTCAGATCACGCTGAGTA
>JAOPYH010000031.1 GCA_025964715.1 Streptosporangiaceae bacterium
GCTGGACGACCAGCGTCTGGATATGTGTTGAAAAGTTGAAAGCGACGCCGGGTGGATACGGGGGCATCCACCCGGCGTCGCATCATCGGTGTTCCGACGGGGGCCCGGAACACCGGCACGGGCGCTCCGACGGGGGATCAGAGCGCCGGTACAAATCGTACACCGAAACCCCCATGGGTTAGTCAAGAGAAGTCACGGGTGGATTTCCGGAGGATGTCCGGAAATCTCCTTGTGGCTCGGCTTTTCGGTGTCGTCGAAGCGGGCGGTGTTCTCCGGTTCACGGCCGCCATTGGCGATGACGACGCTGATGTAGGGGAGCACGAGGGCTCCGGCCACCAGCAGCCCCACCAGCCAGAACGGTGCGTGGCCGGTCAGGAAGACGGCCAGGAGGAAGCAGACGGTCCGGATCCCCATCGAGATCAGATAGCGCCGCTGACGGTAGTCGATGTCCTCGGACATGGGCCGGTGCGCGTCGGTGACCGTGTAGACATCCGCCTTGCGGCGGGTATGAACCCTCACGCTTCTACGTTATGCCGAGCCACTGCGGGAAGCGATACCAGGGAGGGACTTCGTGACCGACCGTACCTACCGGGTGACCGAGATCGTGGGCACGTCGACGGAGAGCGTCGAGGCGGCCGTCCGCAACGCGATCAGGCGGGCCGCGCAGACCCTCCGTCACCTCGACTGGTTCGAGGTGACCGAGGTCCGTGGAGAGATCATCGACGGGGAGGTCGCGCACTTCCAGGTCGGGGTCAAGGTCGGTTTCCGGCTTGAAGACACCTGATCCACCACTGTTTGACAGCGCCCGGCGGGCTTCACGACACTCGGCCATGCCGGCTCCAGGCCGGCGGACCCGACGGAGGGGGGCCGATGAGCTCCATCGCCGACAGGATCGCCGGCGCTCCGATCTCATGGGGGGTCTGCGAGGTGCCCGGCTGGGGGCACCAGCTGTCGCCCGACCGGGTGCTCGGCGAGATGCGTGAACTCGGGCTCGCGGCGACCGAGTTCGGACCGGACGGGTTCCTGCCCGCCGCCGCGTCCGGCCGGGCCGCGCTCCTGGAGGAGTACGGCCTGCGCCCGGTCGGCGGTTTCGTTCCGGTCGTGCTGCACGACGCCGCGCATGACCCGCTCCCCGAGGTGGACCGGGCGATGGACCGTTTCGGATCCGCCCGGACTCTGGTGCTCGCGGCGGCGACGGGACAGGACGGCTATGACGGGCGGACCCGGCTGGACGAGGGTGCCTGGTCGACGTTGCTCCGGAACCTCGGCCGGATAGCGGGCCGCGCGTCAGAGCGTGGTCTTCGCGCCACCTTGCATCCGCACCTCGGCACGGTCGTCGAGCGCCGCGCCGAGATCGCCCGGGTCCTCGAGGGTTCCGACATGCCGCTGTGCCTGGACACCGGCCACATGCTCGTCGGAGGCACCGATCCGGCCGAGGTCGCCCGGACGGCGGCGGCCCGGGTGACACACGTCCACCTGAAGGACGTGGACGCCATGCTGGCCGCGCGGGTGCGGCGTGGCGACCTCCCGTACACCGAAGCCGTACGGGCCGGGCTCTACCGGCCGCTCGGCACCGGAGACGTCGACATCGCCGGCATCGTGCGGGCACTCGAGGGCGCCGGTTACGGGGGGTGGTACGTCATGGAGCAGGACACGATCCTCGACGCCGAGCCGGCCACGGGCGCGGGACCCCGCGCCGACGTGGCGGCCGGCGTGGCCTTCCTGCGCGAGGTGGCCGCGTGAGCGGGCCGGCGGCCGCGGACGCACTCGACCTCATCACGATGGGACGGGTCAGCGTCGACCTCTATCCGTTGCAGACCGAGGTCGCCCTCGAGGACGTCGAGACGTTCGGGAAATACCTCGGCGGCAGCCCGACCAACGTCGCGGTCGCGGCGGCCCGGCACGGAGACCGCACGGCGGTCATCACCCGCACGGGCGAGGACCCGTTCGGCCGTTACGTCCACCGGGCGCTCAGGGACTACGGCGTGGACGACCGCTTCGTCACCGCGGTGCCCGGCCTGCCCACCCCGCTGGCCTTCTGCGAGATCTTCCCGCCGGACCACTTTCCGCTCTACTTCTACCGCCATCCGAAGGCCCCCGATCTGGAGATCCGCGTCGCCGAGCTGGACCTCGACGCGATCCGCGCCGCCCGGGTGTTCTGGGCGACCCTTACGGGACTGTCGCAGGAGCCGAGCCGGTCCTCGACGCTGGCGGCGCTGGCGGCGAGGTCCCGCCGGCGGTTCACTGTGCTGGACCTGGACTACCGCCCCATGTTCTGGTCCTCCCCGCGGGAGGCGCGCGACCGTGTCGCCGAGGCGCTGGCCCATGTCAGCGTGGCCGTGGGCAACCTGGACGAGTGCGAGATCGCGGTCGGGGAGCGAGATCCCGACGCGGCCGCGGCGGCGCTGCTCGAGCGGGGGGCCGAGCTGGCCGTCGTGAAACAGGGGCCCAAGGGCGTGCTGGCCGCCACCCGGGATGGGAGCGTCGAGGTTCCGCCGCTCGAGATCGAGGTCGTGAACGGCCTCGGGGCCGGAGACGCCTTCGGCGGCGCCCTGTGTCACGGACTGATCCGCGGCTGGGATCTCGAACGGATGATCCGCTTCGCCAACGCCGCCGGCGCGATCGTGGCCTCTCGGCTGGCCTGCTCGCCGGCCATGCCGACCCCGGGCGAGGTGGACCTCCTCATCGGCGGGAGGAACGGATGACGTCCGGCACGTTCCGCGAGCGGGTGGACAGGCTGGCCGAGATCCGGGCGACGCGGCCCGGCGCGATCGAGGACGCCGCCGCCCGCCGGGTCCGGCGCGGGCGCCTGCTCCAGCCGTCCGGGCGGCTACTGATCATCGCCGCAGACCATCCCGGCCGCGGCTCGCTGGCCGCCGGACCGGATCCTCTGGCCATGGCCGACCGGCGCGACCTCCTCGAGCGGGTGTGCCTCGCCCTGGACCGGCCCGGGGTGGACGGGGTGCTCGGTACCCCTGACCTCATCGAGGACCTGCTGCTGCTGGGCGCCCTGGACGGCAAGGTGGTCCTCGGGTCGATGAACCGGGGCGGGCTGGCCGGCACGTCCTTCGAGATCGACGACCGGTTCACCGGCTATGACGCCGCGGCCATCGCCCGGGCCGGCCTGGACGGCGGCAAGATGCTGCTGCGCGTCGACCAGGACGACCCCGCGACCGCCCGTACGCTCGAGTCCTGTGCCCGCGCGGTCACGGAACTGGCCGGGCACCGGCTGATGGCCATGGTGGAGCCCTTCATCTCCCGCCGGGCCGATGGGCGGCTGCGCAACGTCCTGACCCCGGAGGCGATGATCCGGGCGATCGCGATCGCCTCCGCGCTCGGCACGACGTCCGCACGTACCTGGCTCAAGGTGCCGGTGGTGGCGGACATGGAGCGGGTGATGGCGACCTCGACGCTGCCGGCCCTGCTGCTCGGCGGCGAGGTGCCGGGCGACCCGGACGCGGTGGTCGCCGGCTGGCGCAAGGCGCTCGCGCTGCCCACGGTGATGGGCCTCGTGGCCGGCCGTTCCCTGCTCTACCCACCGGGCGACGATGTCGGGGCGGCCGTCGACGCGGCCGTGGATGTCCTGAGATGACCTACGGAGGGTGATCCGGCGATGAAGCACTACCTGCCCGCCCGCAGCACCGCGACGGACGCCTACGCGCTGGAGGTCACGCCGGAGGCCGCGGGGTGGGACTATTCGGCGCTGCGGATCCTGCAGCTCGGCGCGGGTGGTTCGGCGACCTTCGAGACCGGTGAGTTCGAGATCCTCGTGCTGCCACTGAGCGGATCGTGCACTGTGTCCTGCGACGGCCGCGCCTTCGGGCTCGATGGCAGGGCCGACGTGTTCTCGCAGGTGAGTGACTTCGCCTACGTGCCCCGGGACGCGTCCGTGACGGTGACCGGGCGGGGACGGTTCGCGCTGCCGGGGGCGCGGTGCGACAACCGGCTGACCGCCCGCTACGGCCCGGCCGCGGATGTGCCGGTGGAGCTGCGGGGCGCGGGGCGGGCCAGCCGGCAGGTCAACAACTTCTGCACGCCCGAGGCGTTCGAGGCCGACAGGCTCATCGCCTGCGAAGTGCTGACCCCGGAGGGCAACTGGTCCTCGTACCCGCCGCACAAACACGATGAGGACCGGCCGGGAGAGAGCGTGCTCGAGGAGATCTACTACTTCGAGGTGGCCGGTGGCGGGATGGGTTATCAGCGGGTCTACGGCACCGCCGACCGTCCCATCGACGTGCTGGCCGAGGTGCGGACGGGCGACGTCGTGCTGATCCCGCACGGCTGGCACGGCCCGTCGATGGCGGTCCCCGGATATGACCTCTACTACCTCAACGTGATGGCCGGGCCGTCGGCGGAACGCGCGTGGCGGATCTGTGACGACCCGGCGCACGCCTGGGTACGTGAGGGATGGGCGGACCAGGACATGGATCCGCGGCTGCCGCGCGGGACGGCTCCCGGCACGGCGCGGGGCACGGCGAGGGTGGGAGGCCCATGACCACGCGGCTCACGGTGGGACAGGCGCTCGTCCGATTCCTGGGCGGGCAGTTCTCCGAGCGCGACGGCGTGGAGCGGCGGTTCTTCGGCGGCTGCTTCGGCATCTTCGGGCACGGCAACGTCGCCGGCGTCGGGCAGGGGCTCCTCGAGGAGCGGCGTGCGCGGGCTCAGGCCCTCCCCTATTACATGGCCCGCAACGAGCAGGCGATGGTGCACGCGGCCGTCGGCTACGCCCGGATGCACGACCGGTTGCGCGCCTTCGCCTGCACGTCCTCCATCGGACCAGGAGCCACGAACATGGTGACGGGGGCGGCCCTCGCCACGATCAACCGCATCCCGGTACTGCTGCTGCCCGGTGACGTCTTCGCCACCAGGGCCGCCAACCCGGTGCTCCAGGAGCTCGAGGACCCTCGGTCCTATGACGTGTCGGTCAACGACGCCTTCAAGCCGGTGTCCAGGTACTGGGACCGGATCAACCGGCCGGAACAGCTTCCGGCGGCCCTGATGGCCGCGATGCGGGTGCTCACCGACCCTGCCGAGACCGGCGCGGTGACCCTCGCGCTTCCGCAGGACGTGCAGGCGGAGGCCTATGACTGGCCGGATGAGCTGTTCGACCCGCGGATCTGGCACGTCGCCAGGCCCGTCCCGGAACCGGCGGCGCTCGCCCGGGCGGCCGAGATCCTGCGAGAGGCTCGCCGGCCGCTCATCGTGGCCGGCGGCGGAGTGATCTACTCGGGTGCCGCCGCCGAGCTGGCCGACTTCGCAGCGAGCACGGGCATCCCGGTGAGCGAGACCCAGGCGGGTAAGGGGGCCCTGGCCTGGGACCACCCGTGCGCGGCGGGCGCCATCGGCGCCACCGGGACCACCGCGGCGAACGCGCTCGCCCGGGAGGCCGACGTCGTGCTCGGCATCGGCACGCGCTACAGCGACTTCACCACGGCCTCCAACACCGTCTTCGCCGATCCGTCCGTACGCTTCGTCAACCTCAACGTCGCCGCGTTCGACGCGGCCAAGCGGCCGGGGCAGGCGCTCATCGCCGATGCCAGAGCCGGGCTGGCCGGGCTCCGCACGGCTCTCACCGGGTGGTCGGTGCCGGAGGCCCATCGCGCCGAGGCCGCGCGGCTGGTCGCGGGCTGGAACGCGACAGTCGACCGGGCCTACTCCCTCGGGCACGGTCCGCTGCCCGCGCAGTCGGAGGTCATCGGCGCGGTAAACGACATCGCCGCACCGCGGGACGTGGTGGTGTGCGCGGCCGGCTCGATGCCGGGTGACCTGCACAAGCTCTGGCGGGCGCGCGACCCCAAGGGCTATCACGTCGAGTACGGCTACTCCTGCATGGGCTATGAGATCGCCGGTGGCCTGGGCGTGAAGATGGCGGCGCTGGAGGCCGACGGCGAGGGCCCGGCTCGTGAGGTCTTCGTGCTGGTCGGCGACGGGTCCTATCTGATGATGGCCCAGGAGCTCGTCACAGCCGTGCAGGAGGGCGTCAAGCTGGTGATCGTGCTGGTGCAGAACCAGGGGTACGCCTCCATCGGTGACCTCTCGGAGACGGTCGGAACGCAGCGCTTCGGCACCCGCTACCGCTATCGCTCCGAGCGGACCGGCGGGCTCGACGGGGACGTGCTGCCGGTCGACCTCGCGGCCAACGCGGCGAGTCTCGGCGCCGACGTGCTCCGCGCGAACGGGATCGAGGAGTTCCGCGTGGCCCTGCGCCGTGCGCGCGACTCGGATCGGACGACGGTCGTCCACGTGGACACCGATCCACTGGCGCCCGCTCCCGGCAGTGCGGCCTGGTGGGACGTGCCCGTCGCCGAGGTCTCGCGGCTGGACGGGACAAGAGAGGCCCGCGCCCGATATGACAAGGACAAGCAGACCCAGCGCTCCTACCTGTGAGCTCCCCTCCCCGCCCGCGGTGGCGGAGAGCTAGGAGGCCCGGCTCACCGTGGACATGTTGAAGTCGGGGACGCGCAGGGCCGGCATGGCGGCGCGGGTGAAATAGTCCGACCACTCGCGGGGGAGGGTCCGCTGGGTCTGGCCGACCTCGGACAGGCGCGACAGCAGGTCCACCGGGCTCTCGTTGAACCGGAAGT
>JAOPYH010000037.1 GCA_025964715.1 Streptosporangiaceae bacterium
CCTGGGGTGTTCACGGGCGCGACCCAGGCGGGAGTTGGCGAGGCTCAAGCCGTACCAGCTAATCGTTCCAACAAGACCTTCGTATTGGACAGTCAGGCATGGAGTGGCGTCGTGACCGTCGATCAGGACGGCGCGACCATCACGCCGCGGGACGACCCCGAGGCGGCGTGGCTTGCTCGCGGCCCTCACCGGGCTGCGGCCCGCATGACCGTCCGGGTGACCCGCGCACTCGCCGCCGCCGGAGGGCTGACGGTCCCTGCTGCGCGCGGCGTGGTGGTCTGGGGCACCTTTCCGCAACGGGTCGCCACCAGCGGTGAAGTCACCTTTGTGGCTGGCGAACATCTGCACGACTGGCTTCTCGGTCAGCGTGCATGCCTCAACCGCACTCAGCTGGCGGCCTTGAGCGCAGCCAACGCACCTAGCCTCTTCGCCGGAGAGGCGCGCCCGGTGTGACCGGTTTTGGATACCGATCGCCAGTCCGGCCGCCGATGAGCCGCCCCGTTCGTCGGTGGCCCGATCGGCCCCCACGTCGACGGCCATCCAACTGGCTGAACTCGCCGAGGGAGGAGAGAGAACGGCCGGCCGGTGATCTTGGCCCGCAAAAAGTCCGCAACAAGTTCAAAAGCCCTCGTTGGCGGCCGTCGTTGGCCAACGACAAACACGCAATCCAGAGTGCAAGTCCGTCGTCGTCCGGGGTCGTCCAAACACCCCCCGAACGTTCCGCTTCAAAGCCAGACGTCGGGGACGGCTGAACCACCCCGCCGGCCAGGCCCAGTCAGAAGGTCCTCACGAGCGTGGTCACCTTCACCTCTCCGTCGGTCGACGTTCTCACCGCGGCAGACCCTTAGCCGCCGCTGGTGCCGGGTTCCCTGGTGGACGTCACTCGACTGGCGGGGGCGGCTGCGCCGACGCGGATGTAACGGAATGGGAGGTTCTGGACATAGCTAGGTGTGAACCTGATGGAGAGCCCGCGGTGATGCGGTCAACCGAAGCGCAGTTCGAACAAGTCTGGCAGGAGTTCAGTCCCGCGGTACTCAGGTATGCCCGTCGTCGGGTGTCTCCCGAGGACGTGGACGACGTCGTGGCCGAGACGTTCGTCGTCGTGTGGCGGCGGCTGGCGGACGCCCCCGACTTTCCCCTTCCCTGGTTGCTCGGCGTGGCGCGGCACGTCTGCGCGAACATGCGCCGCAGCGGTCGGCGGTATGAGGCGCTGCACGCCAGATTGACCGAGCTTCCGCCGCCGGAGAGCCGCCGGGCGTCCGAGTCATCCGACGATCCGCAGGTCACCGCGGCGGCTGGCGCCCTACGGAGGCTCGGCGAACGTGACCGCGAGCTGCTGACGCTGATCGCCTGGGACGGCCTCAGCTCCGCAGAGGCCGCCGTCGCGTTGGGCTGTTCCCAGGCGGCGCTGCGCGTGCGCCTGCACCGCGCGCGCCGCCGGTTCGCCGCTCTGCTGGCCGAGGTCGCCGGCGAGGGGCGGGAACCCGGGACCGGCGACCCGCCTGGTGAGCAGCGGGACACCGGCCCCGCCACTCCTTCCCTTCTCCCTGTCACTGCAGACCCCATGCTCGGAGGCATCTGATGCTCACCTCGCGACACCGGCTTCCGGTCGACCTCCTCGACGTCGATCGGCTGCTCCGCGCCACCGATCCCGAAGGCAGGCGCATTCCGACACCCGACACGGATGCCGCCCGGCTGGCCGAAGTCCAGACGGTGATCGACCGGCGCCGTGCTGCTGCCCAACGCTCGCCTTTGGGCCGCTCCGCCGGTCGCCGCCTGCGCACCCGGCTGATGGTCGGAACTCCCGTCGTCGGGCTAGTCGCCTCGGCAGCGATTGTCGTGTCCATGGCCGGCATCCACCTCGGCAACAACGGCGGAAGCGCGGAGCCCAGCCGGCCGATCAGCGGAGTCGTCGCCGTCGAACCCGCGACCGCCGCGGGGGCGCCGGAGCTGCTGCAGCGGATCGCCACCGCGGCGCTGTCTCAGCCGGTCCTCGTCCCGACCCGAAACCAGTTTGTGTACGTGCGCAGCGAGGTCGCCTTCACCAGCCCAACCCAGGCCCAGACCTTCGACGGCCGGGCCCAGCTGAAGGCGGTCCACGAACGCCAGATCTGGCTGGCTCAAGATCCCAACGCGACCGGTGTGATCCGCGAAGGCGGCGGCGACGAGACCCTGCATTCGGCCGGCGCCGACTCCACCCGTTACGCCGACCTGCAGAAGCTGCCCACCGACCCGGCGCAGCTGTTGAAGTTGATCAATTCCGACACGGCCGGCAGAGCCGGCGGTCCGGAGTACGCGGCGTTCGACTGGATCGGAGAGGTCCTGAGGGAATCCATCATTCCGCCGCAGGTCAACGCGGCCCTGTACCGGGCGGCGGCCCTGATCCCCGGCGTGGTCGTGGTCCCGGACGCGGTCGACGCGGTCGGCCGCCACGGCATCGGCATCGCCCTGGTCAACGCGGGCGAGCGGTACGAGTGGATCTTCAACCCGACCACGTACACCTACCTGGGCGAACGCGACTACCTCGTCGAAGACACCACCGCGGGGCCGGCCGGGATGCTCACCGGTCTGTCCGCCGTGCTCGAGCGCGGAGTAGCCGACCACACCGGACAGATCCCCGACGCCAACCACATCATCCGCTGACGCTGCCGGCGACCATCCGGCGAAGCGACCGAGACCTCCAACCGGGGTTCCGCGATAGGCGACCGCGGAAGGTGGTGGCACTCCCAGCTGCTGAATGGGTCGAGGTCCCCGCCGTCACAGGTCATGCGCGCCGCTGCGTGCCCTTAGCAGGAGCGCGCGCCGCCCGTCCACCAGTTCACCATCAGCCGGCTCACCCGGCTCCGGTGCGTAGACGTGCCCGAGCCAGGGCGACACTGGCGCCTCCGTGTTGAGAGGTGCACCGGGTAATGCGTGAGTGCTGGCTGAACCGGGTGCCCGGGCAGCCAGACAGCGGCAGAGCCCGCATTGTCGCCTTGAAGGTGGGGCGCTCGGGTGTGGCTCTCGTGACTGCGCGGGCGGCCGGCGGGCGGGCAACGCGGGGGCGCGGGTGGATACGGTCGTCCGGTGCTGCAAACAGTGGCGGTCGAGGGGTACCGGTCGCTGCGCAGCCTGGTCGTTCCCCTGGGCCGGCTGACCGTCGTCACCGGCGCGAACGGCTCGGGCAAGTCCAGTCTGTACCGCGTGCTGCGGCTGCTCGCGGCCACGGCGCACGGCGGCGCGGTGCGCGCCCTCGCGGCGGAGGGCGGCATCGAGTCGGTGCTCTGGGCCGCCCCCGAGGTGTTCGGCGAGGGCGTGCGCCGCGGTCGACACCATGCCACCGGGACCGTGCGGACCCGGCCGGTGGCCGTGCGGATCGGCCTGGGCGGCGACGACCTGAGCTACGCCGTCGACTTCGGCCTGCCTCAGCCGGACGGCACGTCGATGTTCCGGCGGGATCCCGAGATCAAGGACGAGGTGGTGTGGGTTGGGCCGGTGCTCCACCCGTCGGCGCTGCTCAGCCGCCGCGCCGGGCCGGCGGTCATGACCCGGCAGGGCGGCAGCTGGATCGACACCGGGCGCCGGCTGGCGAGGCAGGACAGCCTGCTGGCCGAGGTGGCCGATGCCGAAAGTGCACCCGAGGTGCTCACGGTGCGCAACCGGGTGCGTAACTGGCGCTTCTACGACTCCTTCCGCACCGACCCGAAGGCGCCGGCGCGCCGGGCCCGCCCCGGCACGTTCACACCGGTGATGGCCGACGACGGGGGCGACCTCGCCTCTGCGCTGCAGACCCTGCGCGAACTCGGCCACGGAGAGGAGCTCGATGACGCATTGGCCGCGGCGTTCCCGGGCAGCCACGTCGAGATCGTCGACCAGGACGGCTTGTTCCGGGTGCGCCTGCGGCAGACGGGGCTGCTCCGTCCGCTGGACGCCACCGAGCTCTCCGATGGCACGCTGCGCTTCCTGCTCTGGGTGGCCGCCCTGCTCGCCCCGCGGCCGCCGGAGCTGTTCGTGCTCAACGAGCCGGAGACCAGCCTGCACCCCGATTTGCTGGCGTCGCTGGCCGGGATGGTGGCTCGGGCGGCGTCCCGGACGCAGGTCGTCGTCGTCACCCACTCCGTGGCGCTGCGGACACTGCTGGCCGCGGCCGCCGACGACCTCGACACCCGGGACATCCACCTGGTCAAGAACCACGGCGAGACGCTCATCGACGGGCAGGGGCCGCTGGACCGCCCGGCATGGCACTGGCCGGCGCGCTGACCCACCTGCCGAAGTGTCGGGCCGGCAGCCGGAGCCGGGTGACGACCTACCAACCCAAATCACCCCTTGCTGCCGAACTCACCTTGACCTGAGTTCGGCAGCAGGATGAGGTGATGTTGCTAAGTGCGCGCGGGGATGCACACGCCCGCGGACTCGCCCAAAGCGGCCCTTCAGGGCGCCGACGCAGGCATTGCCCGTTGCATGCCGACGGTCGGATAGTGCTCCCACCAGCGAGGCAGGGGAGCGGTCCGTGGACATCCAGTTCGTAACCAGCATGGCCGTGATCACGCCGGACCCCGACCAGAGCCGGCGCCTCTACGTCGCGGCGATCGGACTGCCTCTTCGGGCGGCCGAGGGGGACGACGACCTGCACAGCGAGAACATCGAGGGAGCCAAGCACTTCGGCGTCTGGCCTCTGCGCCAGGCCGCGCAGGCGTGCTTCGGCACTGAGCAGTGGCCCCCGGACCGACCCGTCCCGCAGGCGAGCGTGGAGTTCGAGGTGGCCGACGCCGAAGCTGTGGAGCGAGCCGGTGTCGAGTTGGAGGAGGCGGGCTTCACCCTCCTCCACCGCGCCCGCACCGAACCGTGGGGTCAGACGGTCGCTCGGTTGCAGTCGATCGAGGGAGTCATCATCGGCATCTCTTACGCCCCTTCGCTGCACGCATCTGACTGAGAAGGAATCACCGCAACCGCCGGCCTGCAGGCAGGGGCGGTGGCGGCGTGAGCCGTCTTCGGCGCCTCTGGAGGAGTCGCCCTGAGCGGCCCTTCAGGGCGCCCGCAGGTGGCGGACCGGGGTTCCTTTGAGCGGCCGGTCGCGCTCGCAAGTGCGGGAAGCATGGAGGGCTGCTCGGCCCGCTGCGAAGCTCGCGCCACTGACGCTGATCACGAGGAGTGGCAGTACCGGTCGCTGTCCCCGAGTCCTCACGCACGAACGCTGATGATCGTCTTTCCCTTGCGTCGCTCGGTCGAGTTGAGGGCGGCGACGGCATCGTCGAGGCTCACGACGTTGCCGATGTTCGTCCGCAGTCGTCAGTCCCGCACCCGCTGCACGACCTCACCCAGTTGGGCACGATCGGACTCGACCACGAAATCGACCGCCAGGCCGTCGGCGGGCCGCGCCTCGGGCGGTCCGACGACGGACACCAGCGTTCCCCCAGCTCGAAGCAGACCCGCGGACCGCTGCTGGATGTCACCGCCTATGACATCGAAAA
>JAOPYH010000077.1 GCA_025964715.1 Streptosporangiaceae bacterium
GTCCTAAACGGTGTCGTGGCAGTACACGATCACCGGCCGGGACCGGTCCAGCTGGTCGGTGCGCGCATCGAGCTCCTTCAGCGGCAGGTTCACCGCGCCGGGGAGGTGCGCCGATCGGTACTCCGCGGCCGTCAGCACGTCGACGACCTGGGCGCCGGCGGCGGCGAGCTGGCGGACCTGCTCCCGGGTGGCCTCGGTGGGCATCGTTAGTGTCCCTCCGTCGCGGACCAGCCGCGCGGCACCGGCCCGGTTGGGGGCAGCCGGGCGACCAACACGTCGTCGCGGGTTGCCAGCATGTGGTCAGACGTCGATCAGCTCGAGTTCGACCTCGGGGTCGTCGGCGGCGACCCCGAGCACGCGAGCGTCGGCCGGAGCGACGTCGTCCCCGCGAACGACGACCGTGTCGCCGATCTGCAGCTGCCGACGGACCGACGCCTTGACGCGGGTGCGGAAGCGCCGGGCGTGGCCCACCAGCGAGTAGTCGACGAAGACCTCCGGCACCGCAGCCACCTCCCCGGTCGTCAGGCTCGCATCCGCCGCCGACCCCGTCCAGGCGCCGGTCAACATCAACATGGCGAGGAACGTCCAGTTCTGCGACGCAACGCATTCCGGGCCCCGCACGGACGAGCACCGGCCGGGCCGCCCACTCCTACGCATTCCTTGCCACAAGGCCCTGGACGGGCGACCGCACTCAGGCGATGCCGGCGGGGGCCGGCCCGGCGGTGTCTCCCGAACGTCCGCAGACGCCCTCTGGCGCGCACCGGGCCGGCAGGACGGAGTGTGGACGCCGACGTCGCGTAAGGGGTCACCCGCCACGGATGAATCGCCTGGTCGCGCAAGAGTGCTGCGACACAGCCCGTGGGCATCGGGCACCAGTTCTGGTGGCGTCCGGTGCCCACGGCGGCGGTGCGCGAACGGCCGGACGCAATCTCATCCCGGTCGGGGGCCGCTGCCGGCGCGGAGGCCTCGGCTCGGAAGGTCAGCCCAGGCCGGTGATGGTGATGCCGACGCGGTTGGCCGCGGCGGCTACGGCGTCCAGGCCGGCGCCGGCCCCGAGGGTCAGGGGGACCTCCGGGGCAACCGCCAAGTCGTCGACCTTGACCCGGTCGCCGAACAGGACCAGGGCGGTGCTGGTGTCGCGCTGTCGGGAGACCCACGTCAGCCCGTCGATGCTCTCCGAGTGGGCGTGCAGGGCCCGGGCCCACGCGACGGTCTGCGGGTAGTAGGGCGCACCGCAGCTGATGAGCTCCTCGCGGGCCACCTGCAGGCGGCGCAGACCGTCGCTGGTCAGATCGACGAGGGTGAGGTCTCGGGTCGGAGCGAGGCCGACGACGATCCGATGCAGCAGCTTGGCGTGCGGCACGCTGCGGACCCCGCGGATCGGCACGTCATGGAACACCGTCCCGAAGACGCAGCCGTCGAAGTCGTTGGCGCCGTACAGCACCGGCAGGGGGTCGGTGTCGCCGTCCGGCGTGAAGGGCGAGAAGCGGCCGTTGCCGGCGTAGAAGTCCCGGGAGCCCCAGCCGACCTCGTAGGACCGATAGAACGTCCGATCCGCCGCCCAGGTCGTCAGCAGCGGGTCGAGGCTGTCCGGAGCCCCCGGCGCCGGCACGACGATCGGCGCCGGGACCCGTGACGGCGGCCGCGCAGCAGAACTCACCCGGTCAGGCCAGCAGCTCGCCGGCGAGGGCCGTCGCGGCCTGGACGACCAACTCCGGGTCGCTGTCGAGCACGTCGGCGGGACGCAGCTCGCCGCCCAGCCAGTCGCTGCTACTGGTGAACCACAGGGCCAGTTCCCAGCCGGTCAGCCGGTCGCCGATGACCTTCAGGACCTCGGCGACGACCGGCAGCGGACGGCCGTTCTCGCTGAACTGGAAGCCGGGGAACCGCTGTGCACCGTCGACGTCGACGGTGAACACCTTGCCCTCGGTGCGCCAGCGATTCGCCAGAGCGGCCGGGTTGCTCGCATGGGAGCCGGCGAGCTTGGCGACCTCGGCGCTGGACCGCAGCCCGAACTCGTCGGCCAGGTCGGCCTGTGCCTGCGCATTGCGATTCACCTGCTCGAGCAGCGCCGGGGACAGAGTGAGGCGCGAAGCCGGAAGCAGCGTCTTCAGGAGGCGCTCACGGTTCTTGCGGTCGTCGCTCAGGCGGGACTTGGCGACGGTTAGCAGGTCGATGAGCTCCGCGGCCTCGGTGGCGTCGCCGACGGCGACCGCCACGACGAACTGCTCCGTCTTGCCGGAGCCCGGCGGCATCTGGAGGCAGTCCTTCGCCACCTTCGAGGCTGCCGCGCCCTTCAGGGTCGCGATGCCCGGGACGGTCGATGCGCTCATACCCTCCATAGTGAGCGCGGTGAGCGCTTTCGTCAACCATCACTCACATCACTGGGGGAACCTCATGGCTCCAGTCAAGGGGTCGCGGCTACTGCTTCGACGCCCGACCAACGTCGCCGGCGTCCCGCAGCTGCTCACGAAGCGCACGAACCTCGGCCATCAGTTGCTCGACATGGGTCACGGTCGCCGCCCGGTTGGCCGTGTTCTCGGCGCTCACCCGCTCAACGAGCCAGGAGGCGAGCGTGGCTGTCACGACACCGAGCAACGCGATGCCGGCGAGCATCAGCCCGAGAGCAATGAACCGCCCTTCGCCGGTCGTGGGATACCGATCCCCGTAGCCGACGGTCGTGATCGTGGTGACCGCCCACCACAGCGAGTCGCCGATCGAGGTGATGTTGGCGTTAGGAGCGGCGCGCTCAGCGTCGAGCATCGCCAGGGCCGCCACTGCCGACAGCAGCGTCGTCGCCCCGGCCACGTAGACCACGACGCGGCCCCGTAGCGATGATCCGGCCCGGCGGTTGAGGGCGCTGATGACCGTGAGGAGCCGGAGCAGGCGAAGCGGCCGCAGGAGCGGCAGGGCAATGACCGCGAGGTCGTGGAGGTGTCGGATGACGTAGCGCCCTCGGTCCGGCACCAGTGCCACGCGGGCGACGTAGTCCACGGCGAAGGCGGCCCACGCGACCCAAGTCACCCCGGTGCAGGCCAGCAGGGCGCCGGCGGGCAGGCCGGGGTCGAGGATGGGCCAGGCGTAGGCCGCGAGGAACGCCAGGGCCGCCAACATGAGCGGCCACTCCGTTGCCGCTGCCCACCGATCGAGCCTCGACGTAGGTTCACCGACATCGCCGCTGCTGAGCATGGGCCGTGACTCTGCCAGGCCGCCTGTGCCGCTCAGTGGCACTCAGCGCGGGCGGTGCGGGGTCCTGAACCCGGCGCCACTCGCCTGCCAGAAACAGCTGACACCCCTCCCGGATGATCCCTGGTCATGACGGTCTGGGAGTACAAGGTCCTCGAGCCCAACATGAAGATCCGCGACCGCATCGAGGCCATGGAACGGGAGTTCAACCGCATCGGCGAAGACGGCTGGGAGCTCTGCTCGGACCACGGCGGCTCGTACACCTTCAAGCGGCCCCGGCCGGGGGGAAACTAGGCCCCTCAGCTCGTCGGCGTCGCCTCCTGGAGCAGCGCCTCGACGTCGGCTCCAGGCTCGGTACAGCACGTCCACGTGGTGAGCGCGCTGCTTCTCCAGGTCGCGGACCACGCGGTGGTCCGAGCTGACGTCGACAAACTGGGCGCGGGTCCCGCGGATGCCGTCTCGCCGGCTGTACCGCTCGATGTACTTCCTGCGTCCGCCTCGGCTGGGACGGAGACGATGACCGCGGTGGGCTCCGTCCGGACCACGGTGCAGGTGGCCAGGTGGGGCGGCCACCCTTACAGACGAGTGGGTCCCTTCGCGGCGCGGACCGGGGCGGCCGAGCGCGCTGAGCCCACCGGGTCCGTGGCCGCACCGCCCCGGCGTTCAGCTCCCAGTCCGGCAGCCGGACCTTCCCACCCAGAGATCACCGTGTTGCCAACTCAGAACGGGCTGAGTTCGGCAGCGGGGTGTGATTTGGGTTGATCAGTCGTCACCGTCTTCGACGGCTGGACCGAGCGCGCTCGAAGCCTCGGTCTCGCTGCTTTGACGACTAGCCAAACGGCGATGTAGATGAAGCTTGAGAAGCGTGACCCCTCCCTACGGTCGGCGTTGTGACCGCGGACCTCCGCCGCACAGCGGCAAGCTACGTGGGCAGCTCCTGAGTGCAGCCGGCACCGGAATGTTGGGCGGAGCGGCTTGGCCGCGTTGAGTCTCGCCCGAGGTCTATCTGTCCCACTTTGTTGCGGTGTACAGCACTACCCGGCTGGCGGCTGCGTCGCTGCTCCGGGGCTTGTTCTCCGTCGTCTGTGACGGGAAGGCGGTTCGGCCACTGTTGGCTGCCGGATGGGCGGAGACGTCTCTTGTGCTTCCCTCCTGCGGTGGGCTGCCGTCCGCTGCCTGGGGGGCAGTGGGGGGCTGGCCCTGAGCGGGTGTGCCCGTATTCTGCGGCCGGGAGGAGGCGGTGGAGCCGTCAGCGACCGATTCTGCGGGGTTCGCTTCGGCAGGCTCTCCCTCGGCGTCGGCGCCACGCGTGGCTTCGCCGGCATCCTCGTGTTCGCGGGGCGGCTGGTCCTGGTCGATTTCGGTCGTCACAGAACTGGTGTCGATGGTCGGTTGAGTCGTGCGCTGCCGCCGGCGGCACCGGTTGAGGATGACGCTCGCCATGGCGGTGAAGAGGGCGACGACGCCGACAACGGACGCGATGCCCGTGACATCTAGCCGCGGCGGGAGGCCGTCGGACGACAAGCCGCCTCGGATCTTGGCCGCGGATCCGCCCGGTTCTGCCGCGCCCCGAAGGTCAGGCAGGTCGCGAAACCCGATGTGCGGGGAGGAGATGACGGGACCGGGCTCCGGAAGCTGGGGCACTTGCACACCCCACGGTTCGGGGATGTTGACGTCGCCGTCCGCCGGTGACCGGGGCCCCGATGGGATCTCAGACGTCGAGGGGAGGACCGGGAGGGTGTCGATCTTCTGGTTGATGTCGACCACGACGATGCCGGCGAGCGCAGCCACCACGAGGGCGGCCTGTCCCGCGCGTCGAAGCCGGGGCAGCCATGCCCGCTTCCCGCGCCGCCATGCGAGCCGGGTCCGCTGCACGGCCCGGCGCACCCACCCGACGAGCCGACCCACCGGCCGAAGCCGCGGGCGTGGCTGCGTGCCGGGCGCCCTGTTCTCGACGAGGACCCGGATCCGTCGGGCGCCTTCGGGCAACCGATGGGCCAAGACGCGAGAGTTCTTCCGCAGGCTCAGCACGGAACGTCGCCTCTACCCCCGGCGAGCCCGGCAAGCAGGCAGTCGACTAGTTCACTGAGGTCGACGTGCGTTCGAGGGACCGGCGCCCAGAGCCGGCCGAGGGCCAGGCCGCGAAGTATCCAATTGAGTGTTTGGACTTGCCGCGGGCATACGTGACCCTCGGCCATGGCGCGGGTAAGCAATTCGCCGATGGCCTGAGCGAGCGGCCGGTCGAACGCCTCCCGCACGGCGTGCTTCAGCCGCGGATTCCACTCCGCAGCGCTGAGCACGGCCGCCACCGCCCGCTCGTGGGGCCCGAGGGGCCCCAGCCAAGGACGCAGCAGGGAGTGCAGATCCGCCCGCAAAGATCCCATCGGCGCCGGTGTAGGGAAGAGGCGCACCCGCTGCAGTGCAACGACGACGATCTCCTCGAGATCCGAATCCTCGAGGAACACGCCAGGAGTGCCGGCCCGAGCCTGGATTTCCTCGACTGTCAGGCGCGCGTAGCCGAGTTGTGCCAGCGCATCGAGAGTCGCGGAAAGAACCAATTGCGAACTCGGAGATCTCCAGCTGAATCGACTCTCCATGTCGCTACCTCCCCCTGGCACACCGGCAGTGGAAAGTTAGGAGCAGGATCGCGAAACGCGAAGGTTCTGCTAAAGGCAGGTGTCACCCCGTTCGCGAAACGCAGCAGTTTCCTTAAAGGCGGACGTCACCCGCCCGTGAAACGCGAAGGTTCCGCCAAAGGCAAGGCGTCGCCTGCTGTACCACGCGACCTCGAGGTCGGTCTCGTCGCCCGCCCGGTCGACGCATCACGTTTGTGATTTGTATCACACAGTGCCTGAAGCCGAACCCTGGGCCGCGGGCGGCCGCCCACCTGTTGAGGGGCGAATGCGGGCGCCCATCAGGCGATTTGGATCACGAGGGCGCTCCTGGAGAAACTGAGGCGTTTCGCTACTACGGCTCTGAACTGGGCTTTTGCGATTTAGGCATCCTCAAAGTGACGCCTTACAGTCAGCTCGTGACTTTGGGTGGGGGCTTCCTGCGGCCGTCTGCGGATGGCCCGGTACGGACACGGGCGCGGACCAGTGAACGAGCGATGGATCTGTCCCGTGACAAGGCGATCGCTGCGGCCGTGTTACAGGTCTTGGCCGACGTGGGTTACCGGGGCCTGACGATGGACGAGGTCGCCATAGCCGCTGGAGTAAGCAAGGCCACGATCTATCGCCGTTGGTCGAGCAAGGTAGAACTATTGGCCAGCTTCGTAGAGGTGGCGTGCGACGAAACCGTCGCGACAACAGACACCGGCTCGTTCCGTGGCGATCTCCTCATGTTCATGAAGTCAACTGCAGGCGCATTGGAATGCCCGAACGGACGCGCAACCCGGGCGATGATCGGCGCGATGGCCGAGGATCTTGTGGTGGCTGAGGCGTATCGGCGCGGCCCGCTTTCTGGATGGGATGAGAACTTCGAGGAAATCATCGGTCGGGCGGTAAGTCGGGGCGAAATTGATCCTCGAGTCGCCAGTTCTGTGGCGTTGCACGCAGGCGCGGGAATCCTCCTCCAATTCTGGTTCGTAAGAGGAAAGCCACTCGACGACGCCTTGGTGACCGAAATCGTCGACGAGGTGATGCTCCCGCTTCTAGTTCTCCGTAAGTGACGTTGTTTGCGTCTTGCGGCTTTGTGGGTCGGTGGCCTTGGCGATGACGCAGTCTGGGTCCTTGGTCGAGGTGAACGGCCGGCAGCGGTCGTTCCAGGCGTCGATGAAGCACTCGATGGCGGCGATCACATCGGCGACGGTGGGGAAGTTGCCGCGGCGCAGCGCCTGCCAGGTGATGATCGAGAAGAACGCCTCGACCAGGTTCAGCCACGATCCCGAGGTCGGCGTGAAGTGCAGCTGCACCCGGCACCGCCGCTGATCCGGATTGCTGGACGGCAGGATTTCCTGAGCGGCGGCACCTACAAGCAATGCCCCTCCTGAGGGCACGGGCGGCGCTCTCTGACCGGTGGGAGCCGCACCCTGTCCCTGTGGCGATGCGGCTCCGATGCAGACTCGCAGTCCATGAACTGCATCCTGTTGCAGATCGCCATGTCGGCACTGACCGAGCCACCGGCGAGTGGACGGCGGATGTCGCGCTTGGCATCCCCCGGAGACAGCATCAGCTGTGCGGGGGGCTGGTGGCGGACTTACGCGGACC
>JAOPYH010000088.1 GCA_025964715.1 Streptosporangiaceae bacterium
CCCATCCATCAGCGCCTCGAACACCCCGGCCAGCGCCCACGCCCGGAACCGGCCATACACCGTCTGCCACGGCCCATAGCGCCCGGGCAGATCACGCCACGGACTGCCGGTACGAAACCGCCACAGCGCCCCGTTGAACTGATCACGTAAGCGCCGCGGCAGCCGCCCGCCCGCCGCCACCGGAACGAACGGCCCGATTAACTCCACTCGGCGTCGGTCACATCACCACGCGTCATGACTGACGTTCTACCCGCGCCCGCACCTCACCCACCGCCGTTAGCGCGGACCAACCGTCCCAGCCACATGATCTCGATCCGAGACACCCTAGGTCCGCACGTGGAAGCGACAGCTGCCGACAACAGCCTCGGACGCAGATGCATGCGCATCGTGGCGTCGCTCCCGACGTGCGGAAAACTCACGTCTGTGAGAGACCGGGGTCCCTTGAGGACACCGCAGAATCATTGGCAAAAGGGGCTCGGCATGGGCTACCCCAGGACCGCCCTCACATCTGCGAGGTTGGTGAGAGGGGCTTGCAGCCTCTCTACCTTCCCGTTGCGGTAGAAGAGCAGATCGCCGTCGCCGAGGAGGTTCTCTGCCCCGCCCTGATCAAGGACGGTCATCGAGTCGCGGACGCTAGGCAGGGAGAAGGCGATCCGGGCGCTGAGGTTGGCTTTGATGCTCCCAGTGATGACATCGACGCTCGGGCGCTGGGTCGCAATGACGAGGAAGATCCCATAAGCGCGTGTGAGCTGGGCGTACTTCTGAATCAGCTCGCTGAAGGCCTTGCGGTCGCTCCCAGACAGCACTAGGTCAGCGAACTCGTCAATCAGAATGACCAGTTGCGGTAGCTCCTCAAGAGTGCCGCCTGACTCGTAGAACTCGGAGGCTGAACTGACCTCTGCTGCCTCCAGAATGGGCTGGCGCCGTTCGAGTTCGTTTACGAGGGTGCTACGGAGGGTCTCCAGGGCGATGTCGGGGTCGCTGATGATCTGGGCGTTGCGGACGTGCGGGGCCTTCGCGAAAGGCGCGAAGTCGAGTCTCTTGGGGTCCACGATGACCAGCTCCAGCTGCTCGGGGGTACGGGCACGGAGTAGTTCGACCAGCAGCCCCCGGAGGAAAACGGACTTCCCGGATCCGGTGGCGCCGGCAACGAGCAGGTGCGGAAGCCGGGAGAGGTCAGCGACATGCACGGCCCCACTGGGGGCAATGCCGGGGACGAAAGACAGGGCTCCGGCCTTCGCTGGGCTGTCAAGTTCCCCGATGACCTCAGCCAGGAGGACAGGTCGGCGGTTCTCCCGCGGGACGTCGATGGTCACGTAGCCCGGTTCGTGGCCGACTGCGACTTCGCCGACTGCGGCGACCTCCCGGCTGATGTCCCTAGCCCGCCGTTCGATGTCGGTAATGGAGAGCTTGCCAAGGGTGCGGGTGCGGAGGCGGATGACGCTGGGACCTGGGTGGGCGAGAGCAACGTCGAACGGCTCGACAGCAAGACCGTACTTGGCGAACGCGCTGTCTAGGCGGCGGGCTACGGAGGCGATCTCTGCGCGCTCAAGCTGGGACTCAAGTGAGCTCGGTGCCCCAGGGGAGGGCATATTGCCACCTTCAGCAGACAAGTGCTCCTGCGGGCCGGGGGGAACTGCTGGTGCCGGGGCAGGTCTGCCGCCGGTTGCAGCGTCCTTGGCGGGCGGCTGTGTTGGAGGGACAGGGTCGAGCCGGTGCCACACTTCAGGGGCGGGGATCGGGTCTCCGCGCAAGGCGCTTCGGACAGCCTCGCTGCGTACGCTCACCACGTCGACTGGCCCCGCAGCGCCGTTGAGCTGGGCCAGGGACAGGCTGCCGGGGGCGTTTCTCTCCACGGACACCACCATGCCCCTCCGGTAGGAACCGTTGCGCCAGTGGCCGAAGCCGAGCTCGTAGTCGCCTTGCGCGACTCGCTGTAGAAGCTCCTCAGCGTCCTTCCGTGCCGTGCCGGCCAGCCCGAACGCGGCATTGCGCGCGGCGGCGGACCGGATGAGCTCGGCGAGCTCGCGTCCTCTGAGGTCCTTGAGCGGGCCGGGGTCCTGGAACCTGCCGGCCAGCCACTGGATGCTCTCCTCGACCTGTGCCGCGGCGGCGCTGTAGTCCGGAGCTTCACTCCAGAACTTGATCTCTGTGACGCTCATCTGCACCAGGGGCGGCTGTCCACTGCGGAGGAGCACGCTGACGAGGAGGAGGTCGTCGCACATCGCGTCGCGCTTCTTGCGCGTCGCGGCGAGCCGACGCGGTATCCCCGCCTGCGGGAAGGAGGGGATGAGCTCCTCAAGGGAGACCACGGCTCGCAGCCCGGGCGCCGGGTCGAGCGCCTGCTCCACTGTCTGCGCGTAGCGGATGGCGCATGCGGTCCCGGCACGTTCGAGGACCTTATTCTGGGGGCGCTGGACGATCTGCAGAGCCCACCGGCCGGAGACACTCTCCAGCAGCGCCATCAGGGAGCGCGACTGCTCCGGATCGGTCGCGGCGATGCCGTCCAGTGCTTTGTTCAGGGCTGCGACATAGGGCCCCACGTATTCAGTACCGGTGATGCCGTCATAGCCGTAGGAGTCTGGGTCGGCTCCTTCCTCGTACTCCAAGACTGTGCGGCGTGACTTCCCCGCAGCGGTGAACGCCTCCAAACCGACGAGGCGGTCGAGGTGAACAACCCAGGCGGACTTGCTGTACCACTCGGACAGGGCCTTGTCCGAGGTACGGACGGTCACCATGCGGGTCTGGCCGGGCGCGAGGTTCTCCCCGCCCTGCCCGCCGACGAGCTCCAGGCAACGGTACTGGATGGCCTCCAGGTCCGAGGATTCCTCGTCCGGCTCCGGGGTGAAGACACCCGTGGCGAAGACCGGGTCGGCGTCGGGGATCACGACGCGGCCGGGAGAGCAGGCCAGGGCGCTGGCATAGGCGGTGCCCGCGCGGCGTTGCAGGCCGGCCGGCCTGACCTTGCGCTCGCCGGGGCTGCGGAAGAGGAACGTCAGGTGGGAGAAGTCCTGGTCATCCATGGGGCGGTGGCGGATGACCGAGCGGGTGCACACCAAGCGGTCGAGCGGATCAGATCCCGCCGAGGCCACCAGAGCACCGACCGCGTGCCTGGTGCCCTCCGCTCCTCCGTCCAGCACCACCTGGAGCTTCGGGCGCGTATAGGTCTGGCGAGTCAAGTCCTTCCGGTAGAACTCCCGCAGTGCGTCCAAGGCCGGCTCAGCGCCCGGGTCGGCGAAGGTGACGGCCACGGTGGCGTCGGGGTTGTTCATTCCCGGATGGACGTCGAGGAAGAACGCGATGCGGCCGGCGATGAACGTGCTGTTGCGCTCCAGTGCCCCGGGGGTGCTGCCGTCCAGTGGGCGGTACCGCCGCCACAGGAAGGCGGTGTGGCACGGGGCAGCCTCATGCCAACCGCTTTCTGCTTTGAGCAGGGGCAGTAGGTACTGAGGTGAGAATGCGCCAATGTCGGCTTTGTCGAGCTCGTCTGCACCCTCTTCGACGAGCGCGGCGAAACGGGCGGCCAAGGAGGCGTAGTAGGCGACGCTGAGCGGGCTGGTCGGTGCGACGAGAAGGTCGGGGATTCCGGCGACCTCTGTTGTGTCGATCAGCAGGAGCTGCTCATATTCGCTACGTGAGGTACCGGCGCGGGGAAGGGCCTCCAGCAGGGCCCGGTAGGCGCGGGTGTAGGCGGACGCCTGGGGGCAGCGGGGGTCCAGAGCGAAGACGCTGCCCACAGATGCGGCCAGTTCGAAGAACACGCGCCGGGCGTCAGCGAACGCCTCCATCTCCTCCACCCAAGCAGGTTCGGGCTGCGGCAACGGTTGGAGGTTTTCGACATGTTGGCCGTGGATGCGGTAAATGGCCCCCTGCGGGTGCTGCAGGATGAGCTGCTCCGGGCCGAGCAGCCCGTTCTTGCCAAGCCGAGGGCGTACGACCAGGCGCTGTGCGCCGTAGCTGGCCGAGATGCCTGGCACCTGGGAGGAGCCGGTGTCCTCAGGGATGCTCGCGTTCTCCGGCCAGGCGGTCTGGCAGAAGGCGAGCATGGCATGCGCGAGGGTGGGCTGATCGCCATTGGTCGGCATCGCCTCGCCGCGTCCGCGAGCCTGCTGCTCCAGCAGGGGGTCCAGTACTTCTTCGGCCGTGCCGCCGGCATCCTCGAGCTCATCGCTCTCTTCGTCGCCACCGGAGGGCTCATCGGCGGATTCCGGCCTTTCGGCGTCCAGACCGGGGCCGTCCTCGTCCTGGCCGGCCTCGTCTGCCCGGCGCGGCAGGACCGGGACAGGGCCGACGGTGGATCCCTGCCACAGGCCGGTGAGTTGTTGTGGGCCCTCGCTGCTGCCCTCTGCGGCAGGATCGGCGAGCTGGGCTGTGCCAAGTTCCTTACCGCTCCTCCCCCAAACAACGATCTGCGGCTGGTCGTCGCAGACGAACCCGCCTGCGTCCGGGTCGATGTCCAGCGCGCATTCGAACCCGGCAATACTGTCGTCGCTAAAGAACACCGCGAGGTGGAAAGCCCGGACTGCGCCGTCGGGAGAGGACAGCTCGATGGTGCCGAAGAGCCAAGGACGGTCAGCCGGGGGCGCGACGTTAGCCACGGCCTTGCGGCCGCTGACCCCCAGCGCGCGGTAGTGGTCGTGCTGCCAGCGCACGCGCACAGTCTCCCCAGGCCCCAGGGACCTGATGAGGTTGAAATGCAGCTCCCCTCCCGCAGCGGGCAGCCACATGCTGAGGCTGTGCTCGCCGCTGAGCACTAGGTGCGCTCCGGAGACAGGGCGGACGCCGTCGAGGTCCAGCGGCGCGCCACCGCTGCCGGGGGCGAGGTCGTCCAGGATGAAGCCGGCGTAGTCCAAGCCACGGAGGCTGTAGGACTCCAAGACCTTGGCGGCGCCTTCGACGGAGATCCGCTTGGAGGCCAGCCTGCGCGCCAGGTCCTGGGAGGGCGAAGCGATCCAGTCGTCGAGGTCGCGCCGCCAGTCAGCGCACTTGGCCAGGCGCCGTCGGCTAAGCCTGCTGTCGGCAATGTAAATGCCGAGGCGGGGCAGGTCCAGGCCGACCTGCAGGTCCGGCTGGTCCTTGTTGGCCGCCACCCACGCACACAGCCGCTCGGCCTCCGTCCAGGTGACGCAGGCGTCCTGGACGCAGCGAGCGAGGTAGTCCTCTACGACGGACTGGACCAGCACAGGCAAGGAGGAGGACTCCGAGACCGCAGCTTCCCGAGCGAGGGCAGGCCACGCCAGCTCGGGGAGGAGCGCGGCGTCCTCAGTGGTAGAAAGGACGGTCTCAGGAGGCTGTCGGTCCAGGATCAGCAGGGCTCTGGGCTCGGCCGCGCCGGCGAGGAAATGCGTGCGCAGCGCGGCGGCAAAGCCGTCTCCTCCGGTATTGGGCCCTGCGCTTGGAGCGGCGGACGAGTCGACAAGGTAAGGAATGAGGAGCGATCCATCGCTCAGACGGGCCGCCGCGATGCTGTAGGCAGCCCCTCCTAGGCCTTCGGGATATACGGCTGCGGTGACTGCCCCGGAATCCAACAGGGCGGGCAGCAGGTCGGCGGGCGGCAGCCCATGCAGCCCGCGCAGCAGCAAGCGGCGGCCCGCCCATTGCGGCTTCGCCAGAGCGTGCTTGAGCTCGTCGGCGGCCAGGGCGGCGAAACGCTGCCGGACGGCGGCGTCAGAGGATGTGGCGGACATACAGTGCCTCCCCGGCATCGCTGTAACGTTCAAGCAGCCCCAGTCGGCCCAGCGCCTGGGAAAGGAGTTCTTCTTCCGCAGCGCTCTGCGGGGCCAGGCCGTACCGGCGCAAGGCGGGCAAGAACTCCTTGCGGAAGGCCAGTTGCTGCCGTTGAGAGCCTTCGAGGATCAGCTTGACGAGGAGGAAAATGACCTGCTCGTCCAGCTCGAAGAAGCGCACCCTTCCACGGTTCCGCCTCAGCTCGCCCCCGAACCCGCCGACGAGGGTGTTCACGATGTCACGGCCGCGCTGCTTCAGCGCACTGCCGCGGCTGCGGAAGGACGCGAGCACTGCCTCCCTGAGCGCGTAGACGCCAGTGCCCGGTTCTGCTGTGGCAGGTCCCGCCTGGCTGTCGTGCATCACTGCTGCTGAGGCGGCGCACAGCAGGTCGGTCAAAGTGGTGCCAATTGGGTCATCAGCCAGGGCCTGTGCGCACACGTACGGGTCGGGTACAGGGCCGCAGTTCACACCGCTGGCCTGTGCTGCCTGGTGAACCAGGTTTGCCGAGACCATGCTGGCCGGCAGGGCGAGCAAATGCTGCTCGTCCAGGCTCCACCACGACCGGGCGCACGGATCAGACGCGCTGACCGGCCGGTCGCCTGCACTGCCGACACGGAAGAGGATGCGCCCGTCGAAGTCAGGGCGCTCGGACAGTTCCTGGCCGTCCAGCACGCGCGCGACGCAGCCCAGGCCCTCGCCCAGCCGGAAGGCGAGCCGGTAATAATACAGGGCGATGTGGAGGCTGAAGACCACGATGAGGGCGTGCGCCTTCTCGTGGCGGGGCAGTTCGAGCCTCACCACGGTCTGCAGGTCGCGTCGGATGCGGTCCAGGCCCTCCTGGTCGAACGCCCCGTGCGCGAGGTCCTTCACCATAGAAGGACCGAACTGCTCCACAAGGCGCCCGGGGGCGGCCGGTGCCGGTGCCTGCAGGTCAGCCGCCGCGCGGGCAGCGGTCAGGAACGCTTGGTCGAGAGGGTTGAGGCCGTCGTCGCTGCCGAGGAACGCCCCGATCTCCCCGGGCAGCGTGAGGTCGAAGTCGCTGCCGTCCCAGCACAGGAAGAGCAGGAGGCCGCCGCGGAAGGACTTGTAGCGGCCCTGGTAGTCGAAGCCGCCGGGCAGGTCACTGTGGAAGGGGGCAAGGAAGGCCCGGCTCCCGCCGTGCGCTGCGCTGGGATGGATCCAGTACTGCTTTTCCGCGACGTTCGCCAGCACCTGACGATGGGGCGGATCAGTCGGCAGCCGGGTGAGGAGCTCCTCCCGCAGAACCGCGTCCTTGATACGGGCACCCGGGTTGCCGACCATGTCCTGCAGGATGTTGTAGAGGGCTTTCTCCCGCACGTCGCCGCGAGCACGGGATGGCAGGGCGCTGGGGATGTGCGCGCGGCTGTCCAGGTCGGCTCGGTCGACGGGCAGGGCGAACTGCGCCTGTCGGCCGCCGAACGAAGCCCGCACCGTCAGGCCGTCCGGCAGTAGGCGCGCTGTCGCCCCTCGGGCGGCTGCGACGGCCGACACTGCTTCGTGCAGCCCCTCGTCGACGCTGGTCATTCGGTCACCATCCTGGCGCTGAGGGCCAGCTTCCCGCTGAAGCTGCGCCTGGGCTCGACGATGTAGCGGCATTCGGACTCGGGATCGTCGACGAGCATGGCGACGCCGTCCTGCGCGGCAGCCAGCCGGGCCACGGTGCCAGCCGCACGGCGCAGGGCGTAGATCCGCTCAGCATCGCCGCTGCTGGCCATTCCTCGCTTGGCCCCGCTGAGGATCCGGTATGAGGGCAGGTCCACCGCCAGCTCCGCGCCGGGCCTGCCGTCCTGCGCAGGCTCCAGGAGCAGAGTGACGGCCATGGGGCGATAGCCGACCCGCCGCGTACCCTCAGGGTTGCTCTTGCTGGGCTTGTCCGGTACCGGGAGAACTTCGCCGAGTGAGAGCTTGAACTGCACGTGTGCCCGCGTCTGCTCACGGGCATCGTAGTTATGCACCGGCAGGAACGTCCCGCCAGCAGCCCGGGCGCCGAACAGAGCAGCGAAGCCTTCAGCGAGTTCAGCCACCATCGCGCCGACGTGCTTTTCGACTTCGTCCTCCAGGGCCGTGTCCACGGAACCGGACAGGTCTGCGGCCTGCCAGCGGTCGTAGACCGCCAGCGCCCGGAAGAACTGCTCCTCCTCATCCCCTTGTGGGTCAGGCAGCTCCCCGAGAAAGTAGCGCGTCCCGATCACAGTGTGTGCCACCGTGTCGCGCCAAGCCCGCTCCTGTGCGGCGTCCGGGCCGCTGAAACCGCTCTCCAGCGCCTCCGCTGCTGTCCGCAGGGCCGGCGCGTCCAGCCCGGCTGCCTCCACTGTTGCCGCCATGCGCCGCAGCGGTTCGGCATCCTGTGCCGGACGCAGGCCGGCGTTCGCGAAGGCTTCGTAAGCCTCCCGCGTCGGAGCAAGGGCTGGCGCCTGCGCGGTGACGCGCAGCCCTACATCACCGCTCGCGGTGAATGCGGTGACCGACAACAGGCCAGCCAGTACGAACGCCACGTCATTGTCCTGGTGGGCCCGCACACTTGCCTCGCACGGATCAGCAAAGTGGTCGTACAGCTTCGGTGGCAGGATGACCCGGCTGACGAGGTCCCAGAGCGCCCGAGGGGTGTCGCTGCGTCCGCGCTCGACAGCGGCGCGGCGTGCCAGCCTGTCGAATGCGGGGGCAACCGTCGACGACAGCAAGACGGCATTCGAGTACGCGGGGCAGTGGGAGACCGCCGAGCAGGTGCCGCACCGCCTGGCGTCGAACAGGCTCGTCTCCCCTCCGGGAGACAGTCGCTGCAGCATGGCGGGCAGCAGGCCTCCCTGCCCGGATGTCGGGCGGTGGTCGAGGTTCAGCACCGCTACTTCCAGCGGAAGCCTAGGGGGTCCGTCAGGCTCGCTGATAGGAAGGCCGAGACGACTGAAGAGCTCATGGACCAGGGCGGTGAACTTATAGCCGCGTTCCTCCCACATAGGGGCGAGCTGTATCAGCATGCCGATGTTCGCCGCCACGAGCAGTGGTATGCCCGGGCGCTGGGCGGCGTCGTCAGCAAGCAGCGCGAGCTTGCGCGCGAGGCTGTCGGCCTGGTCTTCACCGGGGCTGTCAGCGTGGGTGGCGTCCTCAACTATTGCGCTGAACAGGGCCTCATGTGCCTGACGCTGGTACTCAGCGGCGCCGCTTTTGCCTCCTCCCGCACTTCCGGTCACGAAGATGGCGTGGGGTGGGCTGGGCGAGGACGCCAGCGCGGTAATCGCCTCGTCGACCGGGCTGGGGACGTAGGCCGTAGCCTGGGTACCTGTCTGGCCCCCTACTGCTACTACGGCGTCTTTGGAGTCAGCCCTCATCTGGCGGATCGCCACTAGCGGGCTCGGAAGCTGATCTCTCGGCGGGGATGGTTGCGTGTTCGTCACCAGGAAAGCTCTCCGATCCTGTCTTCTGCCAGCCGCGCTGCCGCCCAGTCAGCGGGGACGCGGAAGCGCGAGGCCACCCTCTCCAGGGCGGCGGTGAAAGCAGCCGGGGACCCCGACACGGGCAACGGCCCCTGCCGCAGCTCAGCGGCCAGGAGGGCCGGGGGTACCAGGACGCGGGGCAACATAGGTTGCCTCCCGTTCCGCCGCAGAGGCCCGCTCCTGCGGTCGGCACTCCGGCGCCGCCCCGTTGTCGTCCGCGATCAGGCAGTGGGCGACGCCGTGAGCACTCCACAGTCTCTGCGCCACATGGCTGTCACCTGTGGCCGCGGGTACCCGGTAGGACATGCCGTCGCTGGCGAATCCTGCCTCTGGGCGGCAGGACGCCACCAGGGCCAGCCCCAGCTGCTTCGCGGCTAAACGCACGTCTACCGGCCGCCCGGCACCCAGGCCCGCGGAGAACTCGGAAGTCAGCTCCCGCAAATGCACCTGCCGCAGGGCTCCCACCGCGCCCGGACTGAGCCGCCCTCCTGACAAAGCGCGCTTGAGCCCCGGATCGGCCAGTTCGGCGGAGCCTGGGGGCGCCAGCCGCCCTGCCAACCGCAGCGCTTCCCGTTCGTCAAATCCGACGTTACGAGCGACAGCCACAGCGGCATCCAGAGTTGGCATAGGGAGGAGGCCGTTCTCGATCCGCGACAGCGTCGAATACGAGATTCCGGTCCCCGCCGCTGCGACCCGGAGGCTAAGGCCGGCGCGGTTGCGCGCTTTCCGGAGCGCCGCTCCGAGTGGGCCGTGGCTCGCTGTTCCCCTCACGTGAGAAGACTTTCACTCGGCACAACCGGCATCAAGTGGTTTGCATGTTGCGCAACAGCAACGAATTTCGCGTCAGCGAGGATCGGCCATTGCCGCCGGTCACATGCTTGCCGACACCATAGAGGGGGCGCCCGTGCAGCTCTGCCACAGCCTGCTGCAGCTGGCGGTTCCGGCGATCGCGAGGCCCCGGTGAGGAGACCGTCGGCCGAGCAGGCCCGCAGTTTGGCCCTCATAGCATGCCGACAATCCTGAACTCGAGCCTCTTCGTCGGCCGCACGGACGATCGAGGGGGCCCAGGAGCCCGGAGCCCTGGAGAAGAGCGACCTACCCCACATTTCCTAGCCTCGATTTTGCATGACTATCCGTCGGTTCTTCCGACGGGCCGTTTCGCTGTTGCGGGCTGGTCGTGCGATTGCTGGCGGCACCCGCTCATCCTCACAGTCGCGTCGGGTGGGCGCCGGGTTCCACTGCTCTGGTGGGTCGATGCGGCTCGGAGGGACGGGAGGGTGCTGGTCATCCGGGGCCGGACACGTCCGACTCCTGGCCCAGCAATATCACTGGGCGGCCACCACCTCCACCCAACGGCCGAGCGACGCGGCAGGGCCGTCAACCCAGTCGACGGCGGGCCGGCGCTCCGCAGCCGTATCGGCGCCGTCGATCCAGGAAGTCACGACAAGTACCCAGTAGATGTTGCCGCCCGAGGTAACAGCCGCTCATCGGTGATTTACGAGATCAGGCCTTTCCCGACACGGCTTCGAAGTGCGTCTGGGCGCGGTCGAGGATCTCGTCTGGATCGGTGCCGACGCCCTGCACGGAGAGCCAGTGAAGGAGATCAGCGATGAGGACGGTCGCAAGTTCTTCGCGGATCGGGGCGCTGCGGCTGAGCAAGTCGGCGCCGCCGCCAGTGGTGCGGCCGTAGGCCTCCAGGGCGGCCGTGGCGCGCTGGATGCGGTGGCGGGTTCGCGTGGCGGGAACGCCGAGGGGGCCGGGGGTGAGCCGGCACCAGACGACTTTGCCGGTGGCGGTGGGGGCGGAGCCCCAGTCGGCGCTGAGGGCGGAGAGGAGGGCGAGGCCTCTGCCGGACTCATCGTTGGAGGTGGGGT
>JAOPYH010000089.1 GCA_025964715.1 Streptosporangiaceae bacterium
ACGGCAACTTTAGTTCAACCTCGACTCGAACCATATGTCGACCTGAAGATCGCACTCTATCCGTAGTTTGTATCTAACATGAAGTGCTGCTACAGTTCGGCTCCGTTGACAGGGTCCACCGCTCAGGGAGGGGTCGTGCTCTTAGACAAGTGGTGTCGTGAGTTCCTCGATCAGCATGCGGCAGTGCCCGTTGACCAGCCAGATCACAGCTCTGCGGCCGATGAATCTTGTGAGACTTGGGTCTACAGCCGGGAGCGCACCTGGGGCAGCAGCGGCCTCTTGGGCCATCGAGGCCTGCCCATCGAACTTGCGCGCCGGCCGCGCGTGCCCGCAATGCGATCCGCCGCAGCCTCGATCAGTTCAGTGATTCGTGACCAAGCCGTTCGGAGACTGTCGTGAGAGCGTCGCCTGAATCCGAGTGCGCGTCTGGGTGGATGGCCTCTTGGGTTGCCGCACCCTGCCTTTCCAGCTCGCTCACCCCTCGACGTCCGGAGCATACGATGACCACTGATCCACTCGAGGATGCGTTTCGGTACTTTCAGGCACACAATCAGACGCTGTGGGCAGACCAGGACTCGCGCCTTGACCAGCCGTATCAGAGGATTGTTCGGAGTCCCAACGGACTTGACGTGCAGACCTTCTTATTTGATAGCTGCTGACCTAGGTCGATAGCAAACGAGCGTCGTCTGTCCTGCGTACAGATCACCGAAGAGAAATCACCTGAAGGTGCTTTTGAGGACCATGGTCGTCGAGAGCACCTTCACTTATGTCCAGGATTGGTTCGCCAAACCAGTGGTGGCACATCCATGCGGACGGCCGCCTGCATATCGCCTGGAGCGGCGCAAGCCGCCTTGATGTCGTTGGTGCTGCGGACGCCGCCGGTGTGTACGGGCGACCAGTTCAGATGCGGTAGCTCGGCGCCGCTTCACCGGCGGAGCATGGTCAAGCGCTCCACCGCGACGCGCACGGGTCCAGGTGCGCCACCGAGCGGGCCCCAATGCACGAATTCTGCCAGGGAGTGATCAAAGGAAACGAGAGCGAACATGGCCGTACCGTATATCTGATGCTTGGTCGTTGCCCCTTACGATGGAAGAGCGTCTTCCAGCCTTGCGTGTAAGGCATCCTTGCCGGTAATCCCGAGCGCAGGTAGCAGCTGACTCAGTACCAGCCGGGCCAATTCGTCGGGACTCTCCGTCGGAGGTCCGACGAAGACGCGGAGCAAGAGAGCATTTGTGTGATACAACGCGATGTCCCGCACCTCTCCGGGGGCGAGCGCGACTTCGCTATTCTGTTGTGCTTGGCTTAACGCCCGCACCATCAGCTCCGAGAATGGTACGAAGTCGAAGATGCGTGGTTCGTCATCGCTCAGGTTCGGCTCTCGCTCGGACTGCTCTCGTACGGCAGTCAGGAGAGCAACTGTCAACGTCACATTCTTCCGGACGAAGGCGCTCATGTTCTTGACGAGCCGAACGGCTGCGTCGAGAGCGGGAACCCGCTCCAGGTCGGCCTCGAGCTGCTTTTCCAACTCTTCGTAGTAGGGCCGGCAGACTGGCCCCATCAGGGCGCTCTTGTTTTTGAAGTAGGTGTATGCCGTCGCAAGGCTCAGACCTGCGCCAGCTGCGATGTCGTCCATGCGTGTGCCAGACCAGCAGTGGCTGGGATCTGCGAACAGGCCCTTCGCCGACGCCAGCAAGGCAGCCTCAGAGCGTCGCCTCTTTGTATCGGCGGCTCGCCGCCGGTGATCGTTCATCTCAGGCACGGTCTGCATCATACCTCACCTCCGGGTTGACGTCTAAGTACAGAGCGTAGCTCCGTATCGACTTGCTGCTTGAGTTCCACTCAAAGATCAGAGTCGACTTGAAGATCATATCTGAGTTGACTCTTGTAGTCAAACTGATGACAGACTATGGTTTGACGCATCACTCGAGTAGGTGATCTAGTCAAGAGGTGGTCGCTGTGGGCAAGAGGAAGATCCGCTCCGTCGTGGTATCCGCAGTCGTTGGGTCGGCCCTCGTCACGACCGGGTGTCAGTCCGCCCCGCACAACAACACTGTCGGCGACGAGATCGTCATGGTGGTGTCCGCGTCGTCAAACGAGCCGCGGCCCGAGTTCACGTCACGGGTGCGCCAGCTTCTGCGCGATGCTGCCCAGAACGGGCCCGCCACCGACGGCATCGACGGCACCGGAAGTACGGCCGTACTCGACACCGTCGACCAGCAGGCCACCCAGACCTTCCTGCTCACCCCGCGCCGCAAGGACGGAAAAATCGAGCACGGCCTACAGCGCGACAAGCTCCTCGACGACAACCTGCGCGCGATCGAGACCGCCGCAGCCGCGGTGACCTCCCACCAGGCCGGCATTGACCTACTTGAGGGCGTCAACCAGGCTGTGCGCGGCTTGACGCCGGCGACACTCGTGGTCCTCAGCAACGGTCTGAGCACCGCCGGCGGCCTGGACCTGCGCCAAGTGGGCTGGCACGCCGACCCGGACAGCATCGTCGCCCAGCTGCGCAAGAAGGGGCTGATGCCCAGGCTCGCCGGTTGGAAAGTGCTGTTTACTGGCCTCGGCGAGACCGCCGGCGCCCAGGCCCCGCTCACCGCGCCCGCCCGCGACACCGTCCACTCCTACTGGATGGCCATCTGCAAGGCAGCCCGGGCTGCCTCCTGCGAGTTCGACGACACCCGCCTCGCGGCCACAAGTCCCTCCGCCGTACTCCCCTCCCCCACGGTGCCGATCGAGGGAGTTGTCTCGGTCACCGGCCCGCGCGGCGAGACGACCACCACCCTGTCCGACGCCGTGCTCGGCTTCACCGCCAACTCCGCCGAGCTCGGACCCGCCGCCCAGGACCTGCTCCAACAGACCGCCGCGCGCATCAAGGCGGCCCTGGATGACAAGCCCAGCGCCACGATCACCGTCCGCGGCTGGACCGCCAACCCTCCCGGCGCGTTGCCGGCGGATCTGCTCGCCCTGTCCAGCGCCCGCGCGCAGGCCGTCGCTGACGCCCTCGTCCGCTACGGCGTCACCAACCCCATCACCGTCATCGGCGGGGGAGCCGCCTCCGACCCCAACGCCATGACCACCGGCCACTTCGATGAGACCACCGCCGTGAAGATGCGCCGCAGCGAGATCACCTTCTAGTTCACCACACCAAGAAAGGTTCGATCATGACCAACATCCACACCAACCACGGCACCACTAACCTGCAGTTGACGAACACACATGAGATTGCCGTCCGACCCGTCGCGATCCAGCCCGAGCCACTGATCGCGACCGACGCCACCGACCGCCTCATTGCCCAGATCGAGGGAGAGGAGCGGTGCGCCAGCCGCATCAAGAGCACCCCGGTCATCGGCCCCCGCAACCAGCACATGACCGTCGGCGACGCCGAGGACGAGGTCCACCACATCAAGATGATCATCAGTCTGGATGAGGACCGCATTGACGAGAAGCAGAACAGCCTCCGACACCGCCTCGCCCCGCGCTGGCTGAAGCTGCTAGCTCTGTTCATGCTGATATTCGTCGATTACCCGATCATGTTCTTGATGGCGAGTTCGATCTTCAACGTCGACTGGTCCGACCCGTTCGGTATCCCGCTGCTGATCAGCGTCGTCGTGGCCACCCTCTCGACCGGCGGGGCCGCGGCGGCGCTGCACCACCTCGGCCACGAGCACCGCGAGCATAAAAACGACAAGGGTCAACTGGAGTGGCGCACGCTCTCCAAGTCGTCCCGGGCCACGCTCATCGCGGTCGCGTTGCTGCTGCTGCTCATCGGCTGGGGCAGCTACCAGCGCATCTACACCGAGGGCGTCCTGTCCGGCTCCAACCTCGCCGTCCTACTCGCGCTGCTCGTCTCCTTCGTGCTGGTCATCTCCGCGTGGCTGATCTGGCGTACCGCTTTCCGAGATGGCTCCGTCCTCACCGACGACCTCGCCCGCTACTCCCGGATCGTCAACCACTACGTGGCACTCCAACGCAGCCACGAAGACAACGCAGCGAAACTCCGCCACCAACTGAACGTGGTGTTGCGCCGCGCGCAGCGCAACGCCGGAACCATCCCGCTGCAACCTCCCGCGTAGCCTTTTCTCCGCAGCCGTCCTGATGGTCCGGACCTTGTTGGTCCGGACCATCCGTGCGTTCACAGCGCAGCGAAGCTGGGGAAAACATCCGTGCCGACCCGGGCTTGGGATGTAGCTGCCGAATCCGGTGGCGGCGGTGCCGTCCTCGGTCATCGTCACCGGCATCGCGCGTCGCGGTAGTCGCGGCGCCACGTGTGAGGTCTGTACTACGTGGCCAGATCCGGCGAACTCACGCTCTGCGCAGCCCGGCCCGTCATCGCAGCGGACGCCCTCGGCGCGAGGCCTCTCGGACGTCCCGAATCGGACGCTTTCGGCCGGCAGGTCTGCCGGGGTGTGCGGCTATTCCCGGACCCACTCTTGGTCTGTGGCAGGGCGGATGTCGACGAACAGGTCCTTGGGGGGTTCGACGCGAAGGTTTTGCGGTAGCGCCACCGCTCCAGCAGGTCGATCTTCTCGACGCGGACGTTCTCGATCTCGGACTCGGGGACGTCGCATATCCATCCCGCGTAGCCGCTGCCTTCGAGTCCCTGTTCGCGGGCCCAGCTGTCGTCGTGGCCTGAGTACCCGCCCTGGACTCGGCCGTTGCGGTAGGTGTCGAGGTGGAATGGCTGTCTGCGCCAGTCGAACATCATGCGCTCTCGGTACCAGGCGTCGAGCTCGTCGTAAGGGACGATCTGGCCGTCGACCATGAGCGCGGGTTTGCCGACGCCGCCGCTGCCGCCGGGGCGGGTGAGCTGCCCTTTGTAGACCACCATGGAGCGGTTCTCATTGGGGATCATGTGGATCACCGGGTCGGGCTCCAGGTGTTGGTGTGCGGGTCGTACTGAGCGTAGAGCTCCCGGTTGCCGGAGCGGTCGATCCGCCAGATCTGGGCCGAGTTCCCGATGGGGGCGTTGTCGGCGACCCATTCGGGGATCCCGCCGGATGTGGTCCCGGTGCCGGTGAAGGGGGGAAGTTGCCTCACGAGCGGGCCTGGGATCTGGCTTTCGACGTGGCTGGCGTCGGTGCCCTCGGGCGCACCGTACGGGATGGACATACCGTCCGGACCATCCTCGGCCTGCCACCTCACGACGCAGATAGTCGACTCCGCCGTCGCCAGCGGCAAACTCCCATCCTGAATCAACCTGCGGCCGCGCCCACTAGCGTGACCGAGTCATCTCAGACTGAGCGAGCTGCACTGGCCACATCGGTCGGTGCTCAGGTGGCCATGGCCACAGGGACTTGGCCATTCACCCGTACTCGGACACCGTGGTGGCCAGGGCCACCGGCTGGCCAGGGAGAGCGCCCGCCAGAGTGGGTTGGCCACCAGCCTCGGTTCGAGAGCCATGGGCCATGGCCATGCACCCGAAATGACTGAAATACCCACATTTCGGCCATTGAGGCCACGTGGCCTAGCTGCCCATGCCATCGGTGACCTGGGCCGGAGGAGCTCCTGGCCACCTGTACATCCGGCGCAGCCCTCCTCAGGCGGCTGACTGGCCACGGCCACGACACAGCTGCGGTCACGGCGACGTGGCCACATTACGGCAACGTAACCATTGCCGTAAAAACCTGGAATGGATCCATTTAAGGGTTTTACGCCACATGGCCACAGTTGGCCGCGCCACGCACCGTGGCCAACGACGGCCGTGGCCACGGAGTTTGCTGACCGCGTGGCCACAGACTGTTACTGACGCGGCCATAATGTAACCATTTACGGTATTTCGGTTTTAGCCAGTTATTCGGGATACTCCGGCATTGAGTGCAATGGATCCATAGAGGAGGTTTCGTCCGATGCTGGTCGCGGGGATGTGTAACCAGAAGGGCGGGGTGGGCAAGACCACAACGACGGTGAACCTGGCCCGTGCCGCGTACCTGCGCGGGATGCGCACGCTCATCGTGGACCTCGACGCACAGGCCAACACGACAACCACCGTGCTCGGGACGGCACCGGCACCCGATGTGGAAACCCTGGCCGACGTGCTGTCCGCGCGCAGCGACGCGACCGCCAAGGACGTCATCGTCTCGACAGGCTGGGTCGGGGTGGACGTGGTGCCTTCCGGCGGCGACGCCCTGGCCGACGTCGGTGGTGAGCTGGTCGGGATGGGTCCAGGGCGGGAGCATCGCCTGCGTGAGGCCCTCGACGAGGTCGGCGCCGGCTACGAGCTCGTCCTGATCGACTGCCCGCCCTCGCTGGACCTGCTGACCATCAACGGCCTGACCGCCGCCGACCGGCTGGTCATCGTGACCGCGGCCAGCCAGTTCAGCCTCGACGGCATCGCGCGACTACTGGCCACCATCGAACAGGTCCGGCGCTACTCCAACAGCGGTCTCGCGGTGGCAGGGATCATCGCCAACGCCGTCGAGTCACAGACGCGGCGACAGAAGCACTGGCTCGCTGAGCTGAAGGCAGCCGCCCCGGCCCCGCTGTGGGAGCCGACGATCCCGAAGGCAACCTGGATCGGAGAAGCCCTGGAAGCCGGCGTCGGCCTCGATGAGTGGGGCACCCCGTCGGCGACAGTGATCGGTGAGATCTACGACGGGTACCTGTCCCGGCTGCTCAGCGCGGGGGAGGGGGTCCGGCGATGAACGCCCAGCGTCCGCAACCACGCCGATCCGCACTCAGCGGCCTGCACCCCGCCATCCCTCGGTCCGAGCAAACGGACCCAAAGCCAGAAATACCAGCAATTACTCCGAGCACCGCCGCGCCCATGCGGACGGCGCCACCGCCTTCATCAGCGCCGGAGCCGGTTTCCGCACCAGCCCCCGCACCGTCACGCAACCAGAAGATGACCATCAACATCCCTGGTGAGCTGGTCGACCAGGCCAAAGACGCATTTTGGCTCGACCACCGCGACTACCGCAGCTTCTCCGCGTGGGTCTCAGAAGCCCTTCGTCAGCAGATCGCACAGACAATGGCCCGCCATGGCGTGGATTCGCTCCCAGCCCGGCCCACTACTGACTTGCCGGCCGGGCGCCCGTTGAGCTGATCTCGGGTCATCGGTTGTGTTCGGGAATACGAACCACATGCTGGGTGTGCGCTAAGCGGTCGGTCTCTCTCTTTCGCGAGGAAAAACGGTTCGAAGTGAAGCAACGAGGCGCCGGAAACGATCTTGGTGTTGGCTCTTCGAGTCACTGAGACCCGCCGAAATACTTTGGGTGGCGGTTGTGCAATGAGCTTCGAGGCCTTTGCGGCTACCGTCTACCGATGCCGGCCCCGAACTCACCGATGTGTAGCAGCATGATGATGTACCAGCCGCCGCCGAGTGCGCCCCGCCGCCTGTAGACGAAGACGAAGTTATATGCCTGCTCGCGGGTGCCGTCGTCACAGTCTGTGCCACGGGTTTCCGCACGGTTGAGTTCGTGCCGCCGTTCGGTCGTAAGGCCTCGGCGCCAGTAGACAGTTCCGTGCTCCCGCACGACGCCACCGTCGGGTGGGCAGTGGTCGTCCAGAGCTACTTCAGCTACACGGCGCAAGTCCGATTTCACACGCTCCGTCCTTACTTTTAGCAGTAAGTCCTCCACTGCGCGCGCAGAGAACACCACGGTGTAAGGCCTGTTGGGCGTGTTGGGCACGGGGAAGTTGTAGCCCTTTGAGGCGCAGAGCAACACGGCCGAGGGAGTGACATCATCCCTCGGCCGTATCGCTCAGTGATTGCGGCCCCTAGCGCCTACGACGCTTCTCCGGCACCTCAGCAGAGGAGTGAACCTGATGGGTGGGGTCGTCGTCACCGACGTGGTGCCTACGAATCTTCTCGGCCACCTCGTCAGAGGAGTAACTCTCCTGGGAGTCGTCGTTGATCCGATCCTGCAGAGCGTCCGAAACAGGACCTCGACTTAGCACGATCGACTCCACCGCTGCCTCGCGCATTGGAGTGATCAGAGCGATGATGCGACCGTGCTTGGTTACCAGCGCCTGCTCGCCATGATCGTTAATCTCGTCGATGACCTGAGCAGTGCGCTGGCTGAGCTCTCGCATGGTGTACGTCCGAGCAGTGCCGGTGAGCGCACCGCCTCCGGTGATCAACATTTCTTTCCCCTCCTTCGGTTCTTTTCCAGGCTGGCGTTTCACAACCAAGCGACCGCTCGAATGTCGAGGTAGTGGGCTAGATCGGTGCCTTGGCCATGTAGTCCTTGCACCAAGGAGAGTGCACGTGCCCTGCAGACTGTCGCCCCGGCGGCCGGCCCTCTAGCCATCGTGCGTGCCGAAGGGGCATCGTCCCGGCTTGGGAATGATGTTGGCCATTTCGATGGCCCGCGCACAAGTTGAAGTCCTTTACGACTCCTGACGGATTTCTGACCAGCGAGAGTGGCGATCGAGCTGTCTTGACCGGACCACTCCCAAGACAATCTGCGGCCAGCCGTGGTGAGCCTGTGGAGCATCGTGACCACCGCCAGGCGCAGAGCGGGTACCGTACCCGTTGCATCGCTCCTCCCTCGTGAGCCATCGCGAGCCGTTGGAACGGTCACAAGAGATAGGCACGCAGCCGCCAGACCGATCACAAGAGATAACAACGCGGCTAGACCCAGCACAAGAGCCCTGAGGTGCCGAGACTGCACACCCCTGCCCAATCCGGGCGGGTGATTCAAGGTCTCAACAGAGGTGGCCGCCGCGACAGCTAGTCCTCGACGGTGGTCGACCAGGAACTCGTTCGCTACGTCGAGGTTGTCGAGGATCTCGCGCGCAGGTCGCGCTACGGAGTAGGACGAGAGGGCGCTGTCCTGCGGGCTGCCGGAGGAGTCCTCCGCGTAGATCTCAGTCATGGTGGCCTCTCGGGTCCTCGGGATGGGGCGTACCAGCTCGGGCAGCTGACGGTGGGTGCGGGTCACCGAACGGGAGTGATCCAGGAACCACATCATGCCCACCCCTGTCTTCAGGTCTGGAGCCAGTGTCCTACATTTGTGCTACATTTTCAACCTGGGTTCTGCGGAGGCCGGTATGACCGAAGGCGCTACTGCGGGTGTATCTCCGGAGCTTGGGCCGCTGACCAGTGAGTTGGATTCGGTCCAGGGGGCGGCCAAGTGGCTGGTGGGAGCCGCTGCGTCCAGCCTTGCTGTGCTGGTCGCCGGGCTCCAGCTGTCGAGCGTGGCTGAGGTTGCGTCCCGGGGTTCGGTCGATCTGGCCGTGGTCGCCGGGTTGTGCACTGTCGCAGTTGGCTCAGTGGGCACGATCTTGGTGTTGGCGGCAAGGGTGCTGGTTCACCCCGGCTGGACACCGAACTTGATCGCTCAGGAGTCATCAAACCCTGACGAATGGCAGAAGCATTGGCTGAGCAACGCCCTCGATGCTCGCCGCGGCTTTCTCATGCCCGAACTCGTGGACTCGATTCCAACCGGCACCACGCTCTCCGTGGCACAGATCGCTGAGGCGGCCATGCGGCCCGCGCTAAAAGTCGGAAGACTCTACGGACATCAGCAGCGCTTGTTGCAGGCGTGGTTCGAGCTTGTGGAGCTGGGAGAAGCGAGGTTCTCTGGTGACCTTTTCGATGAAGGTTCGACGCAGGTAGCCGTCTATCGCCTGCGCTCATCTGATGATGCGACGCGGCTGCAGCACAGGCTGACGGCTACCGCTGCGGCAGCGAACCGGGTAGCCAGCGTGGCAAATCTACTGGACGTCCGCCGCCGCTACCGCCGGCTTGTCGCAGGATGGCTGCCAGTGTTGGGTGGTCTGGCGGTCCTCTCAATACTTGCGCTCATCTGGTTCGTCGCGTCCAACGCCCAGGTGCCGATCACGGCACCCGTCCAGGTCGACATCAAGTTCAGCAACGACGCTGGGGCCCTGGTCGAGAACCAAATACCAGGGTCCTGCAAAGGACTAACAGTGCGCGGTGCGGCGATCAATGGATCTTTAAGCGAGCCGATCGTATCCAGCATCAATGATGCTCATTGTGTTCTAAACCAAGCGAAGGTTCCCCCTGCTGCTGGGACGGTCGTGCCCGTTGTTCCTGTGAAGTAGCCCCGCGTTCCAGGACCGACGACGTCATCGGCCAGGGCATCGCAGTCGATAGCCGCCGGCGGTTGGCAGGTCGGCCTCTGACTGTCGACCTTCTCGAAGGTCTGTCCGACCGGCGAAAGCATGCTTTTGTCTGACAGAGCGGCGATAGTGGATGCGTGCACCCGCGCTTCGCCGAGTGGCCGCCGCCGGAGTGGTGCGTGCCGCCTCCGCACGCGTGGGAAGAGCTTTGCTTGACCGATGACCGGCGGGTGTCGCCTCGTACGGACCGGTGTTGGGGTGTCAACCAGACCCTTGCGTGGTTGACGTTTGGTGAGGTCGCCCCGATCACTGGGCGGCTGGCGAACCAGCGGGATCGGCAACATGCTCGGGCGGAGAGTTGGGCCGCGTTGTGCGTTGCGGCGGGGATGCCCGATCCGACGCCGGAGGATTGGCGTCGGCTCGGCGCGGACCCCCTGCCGGTGGAGCGGGTCGACCCGGAGTTCGCTTACGGGGTGTGGCGGACGCTGTCGTGGTTGCTGGGTGTTCGTGAGGACTGGCCGGTCTACAGCGCGTGGCACTCGGCGGCGCGGCTACCGAAGGAGTGTCCGCACTTCTACGTCCCGAAGCAGGACCGGGACACCCCTGAATGGCGGGCGGCGGATCAGGCCGCTCGGGAACGTGCCCGTGCGGAAGCGCGGGAGCACTGGGAACACATCCGCGGCCTGGCTGACGCGACCGCGGGCGGGGTCAGTCGCCCGACGACGCCCCCGCCGACGCCGAGCTAGTCGCCACTTCAGCGGCGTGGTCGTCGGCGGCGTACCGGTTGAGTTCGGCGGCGCGGGCCGACTCGTCTGGCTCCGTGGTGCTGGACACCTCGGCGGTCTCCTGGCTGGTGTCCCATGCGCCGCGGGCGCTGATCTCGGCGACCGCGGCCTGCGCGCGCTCGACCGCGGCGGTTGTCTCGTCGACCAGCGGGATTCGTCCGGCGCTGGCGCTGTCGCTGCTGTCCTTCTCGTCGATCTGCGAGATCTCGCGCAGATCGGGCACGCCGGTCTCCAGCTCGGGGACGGGCTCCAGCTCAGGGGCGTCGGCCAGCTCGGCGGCGGCCGGTTCGGTCTCGCGCGGGTTGGACCCGTCGGCTCGTTCGGTGTCGGTCGCCTTGTCGTCCGTGTGCTCGACGACCGGGGCCTGGTTGGCCTCGTCGGCCAGCTCGGGGGCATTGGTCAGGTCTGTGTCGACCAGGTCGTGTTCGTCGCGGATCTCGCGGTACTGGTCGACTTCTGCCCGCTCGGCGCGGTGGGCTTGCAGCCACTCAGCGGCGGTGACGTGGTCGTCGGTTGAGTCCGGGTCGATGCCCCGGATTGCCATGGCGGCGCGGGCGCGGGTCGCGGCCTCCCGGGTGCCAGCGGTGTGGGCGTACCACGCCACCCGCGCCTGGTCGGCTTCCTCGAGTTGGGGGATCTGGGTGGTGTATTGCTCGGCGGCGGATCGGGCCCTGTCGGCGGCGTCGGTGAGCTGGGCTTTCTCGGCGGGGTCGGCGGTGGCTTCAGCGCGGGCCGCCCAGATGACGGCGTCGGCCTGGGTGCGGTGCAGGGCGTCGTAGGTGGTCTGTAACTCGTCGGCGACGTAGCGGGGTGCCCAGTTCTTCTCCCGCTCGTACGCGGCGACCCGCACCCGCAGCCGACCCTCGGTCATCTCTTCTTCGGCGGCGGCGCCGTCGACTAGACCGAGCTTGTCGTGCGCGGTCTGCCAGACCGCCCGCTTGTCGACCAGCCCGGCGGGCGGTGCGGCACCAAGCGGGTCGTTCTCGTCCAGCGGCCCACCCGTTGAGGCGGCCCATTCTCGGTAGGAGGCGGCCCAGCCGGCTTTCTGCTCCCAGTCGGCGCGGCCGAGTAGATCGTCGGGGACCGGGCCGAGGGACCGTGTCCACGGCGGCGGGTCGGCCGCGGCGTCGGCGCCGAGCACACCGCGGCGGGCGTCGGCGGCATCCGCCCACCGCTCCAGCACCGCCCGGTGATCAGCCGGTACATCGGTGGGGATCAGGTCCCGGAACGATTCGACCCTGGGCGGAAGCGTGGTGCCGACATCCAGGCGAATGCGGGCGTGCAGTACCTGGGCGACGCTGATGGAGCCGTCCAGGGTTTTCCCGCCGGCGGCGTTGCCGAGCAGTGTCGCGGGGTCGTGACCGGCCAGTTCAGCGGTCCGCAGCAACTGCGTCAGGGACCGGGTCGCGGGATCGGTGGCCAGGGCGAGCCGGTACTTCTCCGGTAGCTCCCCGGTCACGGCCAGTTGATCGGCGAGCTGCCCGGTGCGGGCGTGGGTGAGATCGGCCAGAGTCATCACCAGCGGGTCCAGCGAGGCGGGCATCGCCTGGGCGGCGAGCTCGGCCTGCTCGGCCTGGGCGGTGGCGGTCAGCGCGGTACCGGCCTCGTTCGGGCGGCTGACCAGGTCGTTGAGCATCGCCGCGGCGTCACGACGGGGGGCTTCGGCTGTCTCCCCGGATACCGCGTCCTGTGGGGCGGACTGGGTGACCAGGTACAGCCGGTTCATGACTCGGCCTCGGGTGGCGATGACGTAGGCGGTGGCCCGGGACATCCCCTGGGTGACGACGCCGTAGCAGGAGTCGACGGTGCGCCCGATCGCCGCGGCGGAGGTAGAGGCGTACCCGAGTGCCACGTGCTCGCGGACGTAGTCAGCCGGGATGGTGCGCGCCTCGCCGAGGCTCTCCCCGTCCGGGCCGTAGGTGACCGGGGCACCGCGCAGCGCCCCGTCGGGCAGGACTTCCTGCACCCGGAACCTGCTGCGGTTGACCAGACCGAGTCCTCGGTCGGCGTAGCGGGCTTGGATGAGGTCACCGACGCCGGCGAAGGTGCCCTGCATCTTCAACGGCACACCGGCTTCCTCAACTCGCCCGAGCGCGACCAGCTCGGCGCGCAGCTGGGCGCAGACCCGGGCGGCGCCCTCGTTCGAGGCGCACACCACCAGTGACTCTTTCCCGGCCAGGGTGTCGGCGAGCCAGGAGCGGGCGGCGCCGGCCTCGGCCTGCTCGATTGCCCCGGCATCGACGAGACGCCCGTGGTTGGCATACTCGGTGACCGCGCTCGTGTCACCGTCACGCAGCCGCAGGGAGGCGGGGCCTTCCCAGTCGGCGGTGAACCGGCGGACGTCGACCAGCTCATAGGTTTTTGCCCGGCCCACCAGGTCGCCCAACGCTCCGGACGGGCCCATGCCGCCCTGGGCCGGGTCCCCGGTGAACAGCACCTTCGCCCCGGCCTGCTCCGCCAGCGTACGGATCTTGACCAGGTTCGGGGTCCCGGCCAGCTGAGTTTCGTCGACCACGATCAGATCACCGCGTGTCATGGCGAACTCGTGATCGCCCTCCAAGGGTCGGCCTTCGGCCAGCCTCTCCTGTGTGACGAGCCAGTGTTGGATGTTGCGGCTGGTCACGCCCTCGGCGCTGAGTTCGTCGGCCTGCAGCTGCCCGAACGCGATTCCCCGCACCCGCCCGGCGCCCTGCTCTTCCCATACCCGGGCCAGGGCCCCGACGGCGAACGTCTTCCCGGTGCCGGCCGGGGCGGACAGCACCTCGAGCATCGCCCCGGAGGTGGCGATCCCGGACAGGGCGGCGGCCTGGTCCGCGCCGAGCGGGGTGTCCGCTTTCTCGTAGGCGGCGATCACGGTGGCCACCGCGGCGGCGGACAGGACCGGGGCACCCCGCGGCACAGCGGCCTCCCGCAATGCCTGCTCGCCGGCAAGGGAGTCTTTCGTTGCGTATAGGACGGGTCGGGGGTTGGCGTAGACCGAGGCACCGTCCGCGCGGCGCATCCCGGGCGGCAGATCCGAGTCCGCTGTTTCGGGGCTGAGCCGCACCACCTTTCCGACCGCCTGATTGGTCAGGCTCTCCAGCAGCGGTCGAACCTCGGCGGCGGGAACCCCCAGATTCCCGGGCAGGGCATCGGCTATGTGCTGCATGACGTGGTCGCGGGTGAAGGACTGACGCTCGGCGGACACTGTGGCCAACGCGCGTTCGATCACGTCGCGTTCCGACCACGTGTCAGGCGCCGGCGCCGCCGCCGCGAACACCCGGTCGGCGACCCGACCCAGGTCGGCGCCGACCTCGGCGCGGTGCTTGTCCGCCCACCGGTCCAACGTCTGGGTCTGCGACTCGTCCCCGTGGTATTTCCCGGCCCGGGTCGCCAATGTCGCCCGCTGCGCGAGCGCGGAGCGTTGCTTCGCGGTCGGCTCGTGCCCTGTTTCCTCCCGGAACTGCTCGATGAGCTTTTCGGTGGCCGGGGTGATCGCGCGCCGCCGCGACGAGAACGCGTCCCGCGATTCCTCATCCACTCCGACGACTTCGCGGGCGACACCGTCGGGGCGGGTCCGTAGGTCCAGCCCCAACTCGACCAGCTCGGCCTCCATCACCCGATGTCCGATCGCCGACGCCCCCGCCACACCGGCTTGCAGCCGGGCTCGGTCTAGCCCCCGCATTTTCCCGTCCTCGCCCCGGGCGAGGTTCTGGATCGGGCCGTGGACGTGCAGATTCGGGTCTCGGTCCCGGGAGTCGTGCTGCAGGAACTGGGCGGCGATCAGGCCTTGGCCCTTGAGCCACTTCCCGGTGGCCTCCCCGGTGACTTTGTCGGTCCCGTGGTGCCCGGTCCGCACGTAGCACGCGGTGTCCTCCAAGTAGGCAAGCGCGGCCCGGTGACCGGCCAGCACCGCCTGCTCGATGGCGGTGGCTCTCCCGGCCCACTCCCGGG
>JAOPYH010000527.1 GCA_025964715.1 Streptosporangiaceae bacterium
CGAACTCGCCTTCCTGCTCGAGGCGCGCCATCAGCTCGGTGACCTCGGAGCCGACGGTCACGGCCTGCAGCGCCACGACGTCGAGCCGGCCGCTGTCCTTCGGGCGGTAGAAGTCGGCCAGGCACAGCCGGTCGCCCTTGGGCTGGCGCGGGCAGGTGAAGCGCTCGATCACCGTCTCGCGGTCCTCCGGGTCGAGCACGACGATGTCGTTGCCCTCGGACTAGCAGGGGAAGTAGCCCAGCTTGGCGCGTGGCTTGAGGTAGTCCTGCTCGCGCCACATGCGGTCCAGGCGCGGCTGGAAGTCCTCCCCGACGAGCTTGCGCCACTCCTCGCCCTTGACCCCGCGCCCGCCCCAGTGGAGCTTGAACAGCACGTGCGTGTCGAGGTGGTGGTAGACCTCGTCGAGGGGCACGTCGACCTCGCGCGCGCCCCACCACGGCGGCGCCGGCACCGGGTTGTCGGTGACGGCGGCCGAGCGCACCGAGTCGTCGTCCGTCGGCAGCGCCTCGGGCTCGGGGCCCTTCTCGCGCAGCCGCACCGCCGCGTCGCGGGTCTTGGCGACGAGCGCCTCGCGCGCCTCGCCGTCGACGATCTGGTCCATCTTGCTCAGACCCTCGAAGGCGTCCTTGCAGTAGAAGACACCGGGCTCGTAGACGTCGTCGGACTCGCGCCCACCGGGGTAGAGCACCCGCAGGCCGAAGTCACGGTTGATCGCCGCGCCGCCGATCAGCACGGGGAAGTCCAGGCCCTGGCTGTGGAGCTCCTGGATGCACAGCGGCATCTGCTTGGAGGTGGACACGAGCAGGGCGCTGAGGCCGATGGCGGTGGCCTGGTGCTCCTTGGCGGCGTCGATGATCGTGCCGATCGGGACCTGCTTGCCGAGGTCGACGACCGTGTAGCCGTTGTTCGTGAGGATCGTGTTGACCAGCGACTTGCCGATGTCGTGCACGTCGCCGAACACGGTCGCGAGGACCACGGTCCCCTTCGTGTAGCCCTCGATCTTGTCGAGGTATTTCTCGAGCTGGGCGACCGCGCGCTTCATCACCTCGGCGGACTGCAGCACGAACGGCAGGATCAGCTCGCCGGCGCCGAACTTGTCGCCCACCTCCTTCATCGCCGGCAACAGCACTTCGTTGAGCGTCGGCACCGCGCCGATCTTCTCCACGCTCGCGTCGATCCACGCCTCCACGCCGTCCTTGCGACGACGCAGGATGTGGAAGTGAAGCGCCTCCTCCGGCTCCATCCCCTCGGTGGGATCGGCGGCGCCCTCGGCGGCGTCCTCCTCGCCTTTGGACTCGAAGTGGGCGATGAACCGCTCGAGCGCGTCCTCCCGGCGATTGAACACGAGGTCGTCCGCCAGCTCCCGCTCGAGCTCTGAGATCTCGCCATAGGGGGTGATGTGGTTCGGGTTGACCATCGCGAGGTCGAGGCCGGCGTGCACGCAGTGGTGCAGGAAGACCGAGTTGAGCACCGCGCGGGCGCCGGGGGAGACACCGAAGGACACGTTGGAGACGCCCAGCGACGTCTTCACCGACGGGATCTCGGCCTTTATGCGCTTGATGCCCTCGATCGTCTCCACGGCCGACGGCCGCCACTCCTCATCGCCGGTCGTGAGCGTGAACGTCAGGCAGTCGAAGATCAACAGCTCGGGGTCCAGGCCGTGCTCCTCGCAGCACAGGTCGCGGATCCGCTTTGCGACCTCGACCTTCCGCTCGGCCGTCTTGGCCATCCCGACCTCGTCGATCGTCAACGCGATCAGCGCGGCACCGTGTGCCAGCGCGAGGGGCGCGACGCGGTCGAGCTTGGCCCGGCCCGCCTCGAGGTTGACCGAGTTGACGTTCGCGCGACCGGGGATCTGCTCGAGCGTGCGTTCGATGACCTCGGGCTCGGTCGAGTCGACCTGGATCGGCGTGGGCTGCGTCAGCGAGACCTTCTTCGCGAGGATGCGCATCTGTTCATCCTCGTCCTGGCGCTCGGTCAGGGCGACGCATAGATCCAGCACGTGGGCGCCACCGGTCACCTGGTCCTCGGCGATCTGCACGAGCCCGTCGTAGTCGTCGCTGAGCAGCAGCTCCTTCGCCTTTCGCGAGCCCTGCGAGTTGACGCGCTCGCCGACCATCGTCGGTCGCGGCTCCTGAACGAGCGGCGTCGCAGCGATCATCGAGGAGAGGTGGGCAGTGCGGGCGACGGGACGCGGCGCGACGGGACGCTCGGCGACGCGCTCGGCGATCGCGGCGATGTGCGCGGGCGTGGTTCCGCAGCAGCCGCCGACGATGCCGACGCCGTAGCGCTCGACGAACTCCTTGAGCGCCTCCGCGAGCGGCCCGGGCTGCTCGGGGAAGATCGTCTCGCCGTCGGGTCCCTGCAGCGGCAGGCCGGCGTTCGGGATGCACGCCACCGGAACCGGGCAGTACTCGCCGAGGAAGCGGATCGCGTCGCGCATGTCCTCCGGACCGGTCGAGCAGTTCAGGCCGATCACGTCCACGCCAAGCGCCTCGAGCGTGCACAGCACGGCGGAGATGTCGGTGCCGAGGAGCATCTTGCCGCCATTTGGCAGCAGCGACACCGAGGTGTGGATCGGCACGCTGCGGCCGGTGCTCGCGAACGCCTCACGTGCCCCGAACACGGCCGCCTTGACCTCGAGGATGTCCTGCGCGGTCTCGATGATCAGCAGATCGGCTCCGCCGTCGATGAGGCCGGCGGCCTGCTCGGCGAATATCTCGACCAGCTCACGGAAGCGGATCTGGCCCAGCGTCGGGTCCTCGGAGGCGGGCAGGTACCCGGTCGGCCCGATCGAGCCGGCGACGAAGCGATGCTCGCCCGCGGCCTTGCGGGCGATCTCTGCTGCCTTCGTGTTGATCTCGACCGTGTAGTCGGCGAGACCCCACTCGTCGAGCTTCAGCCGAGAGGCCTGGAAGGTGTCCGTCTCGAGCACTTCGGCGCCCGCCTCGAGCATCGAGGAGTGGAGGCCCTCGATGACGTCCGGGCGGTTGAGCACGAGCGCCTCGTGGCACTTGCCGGCCAAGCCGCCGTAATCCTCGCTTGTGAGGTCGAACTGCTCGAGCGTCGCGCCCATGCCGCCGTCGTATATGACGACATGGCTGTTTATCGCCTCTAGATAGTCGCGGTCCATCCAGCCATGCTAGCTAGAGGCCGCGCGAGGAACCTGGGCGAGCGTGTCGACGATCGGGCCCGATACGGGGTCGCGGACCAAGCGGAGCAAGGACGCAGGGAGCGTCGCGTACTGGGTACGCGAGCGACCGAGGACGAGGCTCCGCGCCGCGTCCTCGGGCCCCGTATCACTTGATGAAGAGCATCTCCGAGTACTTCGGCAGCGGCCACAGGTCGTCGGCGACGGTCTTCTCCAGACGGTCTGCGACCTCGCGGACGTCTTCCATGGCGGGCACCACGCGATCGTGCACGTAGGCCGCCCACTTCTCGGGCTTGGAGTCGTCCTGGTTCTCCTCCAGGTTCGCGTCCTCCAGCGCGCGCAGCGCGAAGTGCAGCTCCTTGACGACCGGTTCGATCTCCTCGATCAGCTCCTCCAGCCCCGCCATGCGAAGTTCGTTGATGTGGCGGACGGCGGCCGGCAGGATCTGGGTGCGCGCGATCGAGGCGGCGGTCTCGGCCTCGATGTTGATCTTCACCGCGTACTGCTCGAGGAAGACCTCATGGCGGGAGTCGAGCTCGCGCTTGGAGAGGACGCCGTATTTCTTGAACACCGCGACGGTCGTTTTGTCCACGAGCCAGGGCAGCGCGTCTGGCGTGGAGCGCAGGTTGTAGAGGCCGCGCGCCTCCGCTTCGGCGTGCCACTCGGGGGCGTAGTTGTCACCGTCGAAGATGATTCGCTTGTTCGCTTTGTAGCTGTCGCGGACCACTTTGGTGACGGCTTTCTCGAGGTTCGCCCCACTGCCTTTCAGCGCCGTCTTCAGCTTGCCGGCGAGGTCGTCGATCGCCTCGGCGACGATCGTGTTCAGAACCGTGTTCGGCAGGGCGAGCGACTGCGAGGAGCCGAGTGCGCGGAACTCGAACTTGTTGCCGGTGAAGGCGAAGGGGCTCGTGCGGTTGCGGTCTCCTCCATGCAGCGGCATGGGCGGCAGCACCGGGGTGCCGAGGCCGAGGAACGATCCGGGCTTGGAGCGTTCCGCTTTGCCGGACTCGATCGCCGCGAACACCTTTTCCAGCTCGGCGCCGAGGAAGATCGAGATGATCGCCGGGGGTGCCTCGTTGGCACCGAGCCGGTGGTCCTGGCCCGGCGAGGCGATCGACGCGCGCAGCAGGGCCTGGTACTCGTTGACGGCCTGGATCACCGCGGCGCAGAAGAACAGGAACTGCAGGTTCTCCGACGGCGTGTCGCCGGGCTCGAGCAGGTTGTCACCCGTGTCGGTGCCCATCGACCAGTTGTTGTGCTTGCCCGACCCGTTGACGCCGGCGAACGGCTTCTCGTGCAGCAGGCAGACGAGCCCGTAGCGCCGTGCGACGTTCTGCATGATCTGCATGGTGAGCTGCTGATGGTCGGAGCCGACGTTCGAGTTCTCGAAGATCGGCGCCAGCTCGTACTGACCCGGGGCGACCTCGTTGTGGCGGGTCTTGACCGGGACGCCGAGCTTGGCGAGCTCGCGCTCGGTCTCGAGCATGTAGGCGAGGACGCGCTCGGGGATCGAGCCGAAGTAGTGCTCGTCGAGCTCGTGGCCCTTGGGCGGCTTGGCACCGAACAGCGTGCGGCCCGTCGTGTAGAGGTCGGGGCGCTCGAAGTAGTACTGCTCGTCGATCAGGAAGTACTCCTGCTCGGGGCCCACGGTGGTGAAGACGCGCTTGGTCTCGCCGTCGCCGAACAGCTCCAGGGCCTTGACGGCGCTCTTGGAGAGCGCGTCCATCGAGCGCAGCAGCGGGATCTTCCCGTCGAGCGCCTCGCCGGTCCAGCTGGCGAACGCAGTCGGGATCGCCAGCAGCGTTCCGTTCGGG
>JAOPYH010000051.1 GCA_025964715.1 Streptosporangiaceae bacterium
CGAGCTGGGCATGCTGCGGGACTCCAGCCACGTGGAGCGCCTCCTGCTCGACGGCTACATCCGGCACTCGCACGCGGTTCGGCAGCGCCCGGTCCTCGCGATCAGCGAGCAGACGATCATCAGCAACCCGTCGGCGGCGCGGCTGCTGGAGGGGGCCGACCAGACACAGCTGTGGGAGCAGGCGGCTCGCACCGTGCACGGCAACACGACCGGATGCTGCACCCTGTCCTTGCGGGACGGTCGGACGGTGCGGGCCACCTGCCGTCCCGTCGAGGACGACGGGCGGGTCATCGGCGCCCTGCTGGACCTCGACCTGCCCGCGGCGTCCCCGCAGTCGCCCGTCGCGTCGCCGCACCTCGAGCCCGCTCCCGCTCTCGTCGGGCGCTCGGTCTCGTGGCGGCAGGCGTGGGCCCAGGCCGTCGAGGGACGGGACTCGGGCTTGCCGCTGCTCCTGCGCGGTGAGCCGGGCACCGGCAAGCGGGCGTTGGCGCTCGCCCTGTTCGAGGACCGGCCGGTCGAGCTGCTCGACGCCTCGCTCGTCCGGCTGGACGGGTTCGCGCTGTGGGGCTCGCGGCTGCGCACGCTGCTCGGCCGTCCGGACGGGGCGGTCGTGCTGACCCACCTCGAGGAGCTCGCGGTGGAGGATGCGCGCACCGTCTGCAACCTGCTCGACGCCGCCGACGATGCGGCGCCCCGGGTGGTGGCCTGCGTGACGACCGGTGGGAGGGCGAGGGACGTCTACAGTCCGCTGGTGGACCGCTTCGCCGCCTGCGCCGTGGACCTCCCTCCCCTGCGGGAGCGCCCGGAGGATCTTCCCGACCTCCTGGACCGCCTGACCGCCGAGGTCCTCGGAAAGCGCCGAATCTGGCTCTCCGACTCCGTCCAGGCCCTGTCGCGGCTCGACTGGCCGGGCAACGTCCGGCAGCTCCGCAGCGTCGTGATGACAGTGACTGCGAGCCTGCCGGTGGGGGACATCGGGGTGCGTGCCCTGCCGGCCGACCTGGTCGCGGGCAGCCCGCGCCGACGGCTCTCCCAGATCGAGCAGCTGGAGTACAACGCCATCGTCACGGCGCTGCGGCGCAGCGCGGGCAACAAGGTCGAGGCGGCGGCGGCGCTGCAGATGTCCCGGTCCACCTTCTACCGGCGGCTGCGCGCCTTCGGTCTCGACCTGGACCGCAGCACCTTCTGACTGTGGCGGACGACGGCGGGGCCGGGGTGGGCGAACCACCCCGGCCCCGCCGGGTCGGTCAGTCCTTGAAGTTCGGGATGATGTGCTCGGCGAACAGCTCCAGCTGCCGCTTCGCCTCGTCGAGCGGGATGATGCCCTGGTCGAAGAACCAGGAGAACCACTCCAGCTCGCCGCCCTCGCCGTGGATCGAATGCAGGCGTTCGACCTGGCGCTTCACCTGGTCCGGCGTGCCGACCAACGCGTACTCGGTCTCCCGCATGCGGTCGATCGTCTGGGTCTCCAACGGGAGCGGGGCCTGGCCGAACGGCCACTTCTCCTGGTCACCGGGCAGCCGCAGGGCCTCCCAGAACCCGAACTTCGAGAAGTAGAGCTCGAAGGTCCGGAAGTTCCCCCGGCGCAGGACGTCGACTGCCTGCGCCTCGTCGTCACCGAACGCCACCGCCCGGACGGCACCGACGTTCTCGCCGAGCTTGAGCTGCCTCCCGTGCTGCGACGCGGTGTCCTGGAACAGGTGTGCCAGGCGCTTGAAGTCCTCGGGGTACGAGGTCAGCACGACCGGCATCACCTCGGCCACAGCGGCGTGGACGATCGTGGAGTCGCTGACCGAGAACGGGTGGAACGCCTTCGGGTACGGATCCTGGTAGGGCGCCGGGATCACCGAGACACCGCGGATCTCGCCGTTCGCCCCGATCTCCTCGGGATGTCCCCACTCCTCGGTGAGGTCGAGCGCGGGCCAGCGGGTGATGCCGGTGTCGTAGGGGAAGGGGACCTGGTAGAACTCGCCGTCGTAGCGGAGAAGGTCGTCGGTCCACGCCTTGCGGACGATCTCCATGTACTCCTCGTGCACCCGACGGTTGTGCTTGTCGGCATCGCTGCCGTCCATTGGCGTGGCGGTCACCGGCACCTTCTGGCCGAACACGTTGACCCAGCGGTCCTGGTACCCGCGGGCGTACCCGCCGTAGACCCGGCCCTTGGTCAGGTGGTCCAGCATCGCGATCTGTTCGGCCACCCGGATCGGGTCGTTTCCGGGAAGCACCAGCGACAGCGGGGCGAAGCTGATGTTCTCGGTGCGTGCCGCCAGGTCCGCATAGAACATCATCGGCTGCGGCGACGCCTCGAAGCCCTCGGAGTGGAAATGGTGCTCGGTCGTGGAGAAGACGTCGAACCCGGCCTGGTCGGCCATGACGACGATCTCGCGGACCTCGTCGATCATCTTCTGGAAGTACTCACGGTCCCGGCCGATCGGTCGCCGCTCGCGGCGGACCTCGTCGGACGCGGGGATGGTGGGGAGCGTGAACATCTGGAACTTCATCGGTCCTCCGGAACTCGTCGAGGGGAGTGGCTCAGGCGAGGCCGAGGCGCGGCCGCAGGAAGGCCGCGCTCGCCGCGACCGCGGCGTCGCCCTCGGGCGCACGACCCACGAGGAACGGGAAAACGTGCTGCATCTCGGGTACGACATCGAGCTGCGCGTCCACCCCTGCGGACCGGGCCTGCTCGGTGAACCGCTCCGAGTCCGAGAGCAGACCCTCGAAACCGCCGGTCGTGACATAGGTCGGCGGCAGCACCGACAGGTCGGCGTGCAGTGGGTTGGCCAGCGGGTTCTGCGGCGACTGCGCCTCACCCAGCAGCATCTGGCTCATCACCTGCAGGATCGGCCTGCTCACGATCGGGTCGACCGAGGCGTTGGAGTCCAGCGACTCGCCGGTGCACTCGAGATCGAGGAACGGCGAGTAGGCCACGGTCGCGGCGGGTACCGGCTCGCCGTCGG
>JAOPYH010000218.1 GCA_025964715.1 Streptosporangiaceae bacterium
CACCGGGCGGGCCCTGTTCGGCTCGCCATCCTCCAGGGATCCGATCAACCGTCCCAGACCACCTCGATGGACCCTGTTCCAGAGCTGACGGCGGATCAGCTTCCGGCCTTCCAGCCTCCCGCTGATGACGCAGATCATGGCGATGCCCGGCGGGACCTCCTGAACGAACGAGCCGACCTGTGCGCTCAGCACATCAGGGCACTCCTCACTCGACGAAGCGACACTCGACGCCTACAAGCTCTGGGAGGTCGCCCTCGCCAAGAAGTACGAGGAGTCCCCTGGCAGCCTTGGTTACGCAGGCGAGGTAGTCGACGCGTCTCTGGCCTGGCTGGACTCCAGCAACAGCGGTTCGGGCATGTACCGCTGAAAGCGGCTCAGTGAGTTCGCTGCTACGAATCCACGAGATGCCCCGCGTCATGATTCCTCCCATTCTTTGGACATTCGGCGTACGTGGACTCCGGTTCTCGATCAGGTCATAAATCCAGTCTCGCCCAGACTATTTTCCCGTTCGGGTCTCCCACCCGGTAGGCACCGTGGTCATCGGCGAGCGCCGCGACGATATAGAGTCCCCGGCCTGACTCTCCTTGCAGGTCGCACGCCCCCATGACGGGCATTTCTGGACTGGAGTCCCAGACTCCGATCGAGATGCTAGTGATCTCCTGCTTGAACAAGAGGAATGTGTCTTTGCCCGGGGTGGCGTGAAGGGCGTTCGTGAACAGCTCGGAGACCACGAGCTTCGCGGGCTCCATCAGATGGCGAAGGGCCCAGCTGATGAGCACCGCACCGGTGAGCTCCCGCACTGTCCTCACGTTTTCCGGCGCGGCCCTGAACTTGAACTTCACTTCTGACCTGATATCCATTTTCCTGGCCGTCACGGTTGGACCCATCCGCTCAGCACTACACCGCGGCCGCGGGGCCGAGCGTGCGCTCGATCTCAGCCTGTTCGCCCAGGCGGTGGACGAGATCAGCGACGGTGTCCTCCACCAGGGTCGGCGCCAGTCCGGCGTGGGCCTCTCGCCCCGTGAGCGTGCGCCGCCGGCTCGCGCACGCCAGCTCGCCACGCTGGGACGGCCACAGCCGCCACCCCGGCCATTCGGCCGACAACAGTTCGAGATCGGATGCCTGTACGGTGCCCATCGTCCACTCCGCCTGTTCCCGGGGGCCTGCAGTTCGCCTCTACAGACTGACGTTTCAGACGTAGGCTGAGGAGATAAAGCACAGGCACCGCAACCGCACAAGACCCGATCCCCCCTCTGTACGGAAGGTGTACGGCGCCATGGCGAGCAACAGCAGGTCCCCCCGCGCCTTTCTTGCTAAAGAGATACGGCATGCCCGTGCGACAAAAGGGATGAAGCTTGAGGAACTGGGCAAAGCGGTCTACGTATCCGAAAGCCTGATACGCGCGTGGGAAAAGGGCCGGCGCATGCCGCAGCCGGATCATCTCGTACGACTAGAGGAAGTTCTCGGCACGAATGGATATCTGTCTAGGGTCGTTAACGATTTAGTGAGCGGGACAGTCCCGTTCGAATGGATGGGAAAGTGGCTGGAGATCGAGCGGCAGGCCACGTCGCTGCTCACATATGAGCCTCTCGTGATCCCTGGACTGCTCCAGGCCGAACCCTACGCAAGAGCGCTCCTACGGTTCAGCAAGCAGACCCCGGTGGACATGGAAGAGCAGGTGAGCGCGAGGCTGGCACGGCAAAGCATCCTGAGTGGCGAAGACCCTCCGGCCTTCGTGGCCGTCATCGACGAGGCCGTCCTGCACAGGCCGATAGGCGGACCGGATGTCATGCAGGAGCAACTCTTGCATGTGATCGACCTCGCGGAACGTACGGATATCGTCATCCAGGTGATCCCGTTCGACGTAGGCGAGTACGCGGGCCTGGCCGGTGCGTTCGTCATCGCGAGTATGGACGGCCGGGAGTTCACCTACCTGGACAACGCAATGAGCGGCGAAGTGATTGAAAGCGCTGACGGGGTTGCAGCGGTCAAACGTACCTGGGAAGCGCTACGCGGGGATGCGCTGCCAAAAAGGGCGTCCATAGACCTTATACAGAAAGCGACAAAGAAATGGACCTGATGAACGGCACGGCATGGCGTAAGTCACGCCGCAGCAGCACGAATGGCGGCAACTGCGTGGAGGTCGCACGGGTCACCGGATCGATCGCCACCCGGGACAGCAAGAACCCCGAGGGCAGTCGCCTGACCTTCACGATGGAGGAGTTCGGCGCGTTCCTGGCCGAGGTCAAGGCCGGCAAGCTCGACGGCTGAGTCCGGATCTCTTACAAGGATCACTCGCGGGACGGGTGAACAACGCGTGGGAACGGCTACTCCACCGGCAGCAGACCGTGAGGGCATCGTGGAATGGCTTGCCGAACTCGGACCGGCCCGTCCGTCTTCCGGTCAGATGGTGCCGGCGGCACAGCATAACTCGCTCAGTGGGTAGCAGGCCCACGCTCAAGCGCATCCCCAGCGCGGCCGCCAGCCTCTCCAGCATGGGAATGGCCGGAATGGTGCCGCCGGCTTCGAACCTCGCGATCGCGGGCTGCTTCAACCCCGCACGATCCGCGAGCTGCGACTGGGTCAGCCCGAGTTCTTCCCGACGGGCTCGGACCGCCCGCCCCAGTTCGTACCGGGTCCGGACGGCTTCATAGGCCGCACCGGCACCAGGACCTTCCATGATTTCCGCGCGCTTTCACGCCTTCCGTCCGGTCATGACGCCTCCCCATCGTCCGCCGTATCAGCTTCGGCGATACGGCGCTCCATCGCCCGCCGCGCCCACTGGACTTCGGCCCTCGGGGCGGCCCGGCCAACACCGAGTCCTTGAGCGCCATCCCAGGGTCTCGTTCCGGCCGGGTAACGTGCGGGGCCACAGGAGGTCACCATGGGCATTCCCAGCTGGGCGTGGATCACGTGGGCCGTCGTTGCGATCGGCTCCTTCGCCGTCCTGGAGACCATCGCGATCGTCAACGGCCGAAGCCCGGACACCCTCAGCGAGAACATTCGCCGTTGGATCGGCATCGAGCCGCCGAGCAAGGCGCGCCTCATCGGCATCCCCGCGTTCCTGGCTGTGCTCCTCGGCTTCACCGCGTGGTTCGTCCCGCACATCCTGCTGAACTGGCCTTAGCCGCACGCCGGCTCGCCCCCGCTCGCGCCCTCATCCGGTCGCGGGGTCGTCGATCTTCAGCGCACCGGAGATGATCTGCCGCCGGAGTTCCTTGACCTTGGTGATCACGGACGGGTTCTTGGTGACGAGGCACTGCGAGCCCAGGGCGCCCGGGAGCAGACCGGTCAGGGTCACGCCGCCCTCGGCCAGGCCATAGGACGAGGTCTTGCCACCCTTGCCGGCGAGCACGTCCCGCACCATGTCGCCGATGACCACGTCGGTGCGCTTGATGACGTTGTCCACCACCGATCCGGGAGCCGACGGGCACTGGTTGGTGTCGACTCCCCAAGCGCTGAACCTCCCGCTCTTCGCGGCGGCGTCGAAGATGCCGGAGTTGCCGGCCCCGGCGGCTCCCATGATCGCGTCGGCGCCCTTGGCCGCCAGTAGACCGGCCTGCTTCTTGGCCCGCGCGGGATCGCTGAACGGGTTCTGCCCCCCGACGTAGAGGGCGGTGAAGCTCACGGCCGGGTCGACGCTCTTGGCGCCCTGGCCGAACGGGTCGGAGAAGCGGTGGAACCGCGGCGTGTCGAGGGCGGCCACGACAGCGACCTTTTTGGACCTGGTAAGCAGGCCGGCCTCGGCTCCGGCCAGGAAGGCGCCTTCCTGCTCGCGGAAGACCGCACAGGACACGTTGGGATAGCGCTTCTTCGTGCAGGAGTCGACGAGCACGAACTGCTGGCCGGGGTTGCGCTCGGCCGCCCGCGGGACCACGTCGTCGAACTGGAAGCCCACCGTGACGATCACTTCGGGCCTGCGCCGGACCGCCGCGGTGAGGTTGCCGGCCATCGTGGCCGGGTCGCTCTGCATCACCGTGGAGGTGCCGCCCTGCGCCCTGGCCGCGGCCTCCACGCCCATGACCGCGAGCCTGAGGAAGTCGTTGGTGCCGACGGGGTTCGGGGTCACGAGGACGAAGGACTTGGCCACCTCGCGAGACTGGGCCGCCGAGGCATTGCAGCCGCCCGTAGCGAGCACGGTCAGGCCGGCCGCGAGGACGACGAGCGAGCGAGGGCGGCGGAGGGGCATGGAGAGCCTCTTCTGTGATGCGGCTGAGGGAAATGCGGGGACTGTAGCGCGCTGGGATATTACCGTCACTTTTCAGCCTTCAAAGACGCACATAACCCGATAAGCCGGTACGCGGGGATGAGCGAGGCGGCTGCTAGTTTCACAGGCCATGGACCCTCACTCGGCGGCGGGCCTGCGGGCGGTCTCCTGGACCGGCGGCGCCCTACGGCTCATTGATCAGACCGCCCTGCCGGGGCGGCTGGAGTATCTCGACGTCCGGGACGTGGACACACTGGTCTCCGCGATCACGAGCCTGACGGTCCGGGGTGCGCCGGCACTTGGCGCGGCCGGGGCCTACGGCGTCGCGATCGCGCTGTTCCAGGGTGCTCACGAGGGGTGGGACGAGGCCACGCTCCTCGCCGCGATCACGCGGGTCCGGGACGCACGGCCCACAGCGGTCAACCTGGCGGCCGGGGTGGACCGCGTCCTGCCGCGGATCCCGGAGGGGATCGAGGCCGTGCTCGCCGAGGCGGACCGGGTCGTGGCTGAGGACCTGGCCGCCAATCTGGCCATCGGTGCGCACGGCGCGGACTGGATCCTCGCGCGGGTGGAGCGGCGTCCGCTCCGCGTCCTGACGCACTGCAACACCGGTGCGCTGGCCACGGCCGGCTGGGGCACAGCGCTCGGGATCGTGCGGGAACTGCACGCCAGAGGCGTGCTCCAGCGGACGTACGTGGACGAGACCAGGCCATTGCTGCAGGGCTCCAGGCTGACCGCCTGGGAGCTGGCCTACGAGGGGATCGAGCACTATGTGCAGGCCGACAGCGCCGCCGCCAGCACGATCCTGCGCGGGCTCGCCGACGTGGCCGTGATCGGCGCTGACCGGGTCGCCGCCAACGGGGACGTGGCCAACAAGATCGGCTCGGTGGGACTGGCCCTGGCCTGCGCCGAGGCCGGCATCCCCTTCGTGGTGGCGGCGCCGACCACGACCCTGGACCCGCAGACCGCCACCGGCGACGACATCCACATCGAGGAGCGCGCGGAGGAGGAGATCCTCACTGTCGGGGGCCTGCGTGCCGCACCGGGGGTGTCCCGGGCCTACAACCCGGCCTTCGACGTGACCCCGGCGCGGCTGGTGAGCGCGCTCGTGACCGAGGCCGGAGTGACGGTCCCAGGCTCACCCCGAACCCCGCCGAGCCGTTGACCAGCAAAGTCAAAGAGTCAACCATTTTGTGAATCCCATTTCTGAACTGTTCTGCTAAGGGATTCACTTTGGTTCGGAGATGCCGCAAAACCGGCATGAACGGCCGCACTGTAGGTGCACCATGCACAACCGCAATGGACGAGACCATGGCCAGCTCGCTCGTTGAACGCCCCCTGGGCGATATGCGACCTGGCGATCACGCGTGGCTGGCGTTCGCGAACAGCGACGAGCGTGAGCCTTCCTCTACGACCGCCTGACCACGTCGGAGAAGGTCGTCTACGTCAAGGGATGGCTGGAGTCGGCGGTCGCGCCGAGCACGATGGCGATGGCCATCTGCCAGATCGACCCGCAGAGCTGCACCCAGGACCAGCTCACCGCTCTCAGGAACATCCACAAGGTCCTCGTGAAAGCGAACCCGGCATTCGACGACGGGATCCTGCGGATCACGCGAACGTTCGAGCCCATGGGCTCCGCCTCTAAGGAGAGCTCGACGGCGCGCGGCACGCCATGTTCGCCGAGTCACTGTCCTCGGTGACGGCCGTGGGGCGGCAGGTCCATCTCCACTTCACCGAGCTGCGCTTCATCGACCTCGGAGCGCTCAACCTTCTCGCGGCCACGCCATGCGGATGCCGGCCGGCAGCGTCCTGGTGCTCGACAACGTGCCTCCCGACGTCGCCGGGATCATCGAGATGGTGGGCTGGGACCGCTTCCCGGGGCTGTCCCACCGGAACGGGGCCGGGTCGTGACGCCGCTAACGGAGATCCTGTCTGGCGCGGACCGGGTGATGGCGCCGGGAGCGGGCGCCGTGGAGAAGGACACGGGCGGCGCCGATGGTGGCGGGGCCGTGGCAACCGGCGGGTCGCCGGTGGGGGTGCGTCTGGTGCCGTCCTGGTCGCCGGGGATGGAGGAGGGCGTTGAGCCGGAGCGGGCCGGGCGGGTTTCCGTACCCCGTGCCGCCGGGGCGGGGAAGGGCTCTCGCTCCTAGCGTCGAAGGCGACGAAACCACACAACGTCCCTGAAACGAGAGCCCGATGGAACACTACGACGCGCCCGCGATAGCTGACCCCTTTGCCCAGGCCGCTTCTTTCTTCACTTGCCTGCTCCAAGAGTTCCGGCAACAGCGCGCTCGGCCTGCCCCACCACACACTGGAGGAGATGGCCGCCACCGGTGGGTGGGAGCTGGCTCCTCGGCTGCTCCTGCAGGGCTGCCTCGATCTGCGCGCCGAGGGGGAGGAGAAGGCGCTGGCCACTCTGGCTCCGACGGCGCGGACCCGGATCGGACGGGGCCGGGGGCGGCTGGAGCGCGGGCATCACCGGGCGCTGGCCACCGTGGTCGGAACGGTCCAGGTAGCTCGGTTGGAGTTTCCAGCGAGACCATATCGCCTGACCGGACGCAGACAATCAGGTCATCATCGATCGCGTCGAGCCTTGAGATTAGCTGGCACATGCTGACAGGCTCATTAGCCAGTGATTGCAAATCTACCGCAAAATTCAGTTCGCTGTGCATCACCGCGACCAGATCGGGGTCAAGAGCCAGTGCGCGCCCAGCGAGGCCGAGCCGGAAATTCCCTCACAACCCCACGTCAACTTTAGCTTATTGCAAGCATAGGGTCTCTACTCCTCGGAAGGAAACCAACCCAGCATCCGATCCTCCTCAAAACCAAGCTCATCCTCTATCCCCAAAGCAACGGCAGCATGCCACCGGATAGGATCGGGCCAGGTAGCTGCCGTCATCGCCCGCAAGTATCCGTCAGCTTCATCTGTACCAAGGTCACTCAGGGACAAAACGACCTTCTGGCAAAGCCAATAAGCTGGCCTATCAGGGCCAAGCGAGCGCTCCGCAAGTCTAAAAAGACTACTTGCAGAATCGATCGCCTTAATCTCGCCCAGAATGTCAACGACATCCTCTTTGTTTAGTTCGGAAATATCCGCATCAATGAAGTCGCTAAGAACTGGACCCAAGCCAGGCACCTTGAGTGGAGCAGCGAGGTTAGCAAGCCGCTCCACTCGACGCCAGTCTCGCCTGTTAGCTGAATCTCGAATCCAACTTACAATGGAACTCAATACAGCAGGGTATTCTTGCGCTATGGCCGTAGCGCGCGCAAGGTCAATGTACCCCGTGAGCGATGAGTCGACCACATCAACGATTGATTCATCGCCGCCCTGGCGCATCACCAATCACCCACACTCTCGAAATCGTTAACCACCGAATTGAACACATCAACAGATCCCGGCCTCAACCCAAAGGTCTCAGCTCCCCGCTCCATCTTCAAGTGAACTGCGTTTAGATCAACACAGTTCGCCGCCGCCGCAACACCCCAATGAAAACGAGGCAAATTAGGCGGCTTCTCCCGCTGGACGGTCCAAGGCATCAAGGTCCCCCTCGGTGGTGACGACCACGAGCCATGAGCGATCATCG
>JAOPYH010000236.1 GCA_025964715.1 Streptosporangiaceae bacterium
TGTGAGGTACTCAGCGACCAGGCCCTCATGACCCGGTCGCCGGGGGTAACTAATCATCGCTGGGCAGCGTAGGACACTTCGAGGCCTCGTAACCAAAGTGAACCGCCCCGAGTTCCGTGGCGACTCCAGTCTGCCCCGCCCTCGTGTACGAGCATCCGGTCATCGGCAGACCAGCGCGTTCGGTGGGCTGTCGATATCCCGGGGGCTGGGGCGCCCTGGGCGGTGGCCTCGGCCGAGATCCGCCTCCCCCTCCGCATACGGTTGGGGGTAACCGCATGCCGGTCCCGGCGGCCTGCCGCCCAGGGCGCAGGATATGAACGCTCGACTCGATTTCTACGGTCAAGTCGACCCGCCAGCCACGGTGATCCGGGCGGAGCGATCTCCAGCTTTGAGACTCGGTCCCATAGCGACCGAAGCCCTGTCACGCGTTCACCCTGTTCATTGGGTCCGCCGTCGACGGGGTCCGGATCCCGGGGGTCAGGTCCATCCCGTTCGACCTGGCTGCTGCGATCATCGACCCGTATACGATCACGGGCGGCTACAAGATCGCGACACGCGAGCTAACATCGAGCAAACACGGGTCGCAAACCGCCCCAAAACGGCGACCAGGGCTCCTCGTGATCTTCGAGAATGCCCAGGTCAGAGGGTGCGCGCCCGGAGGGATTCGAACCCCCGACCGTCGGATTAGAAGTCCGATGCTCTATCCGGCTGAGCTACGGGCGCCTGTTGCCGTCCGAGTGTAGAGCGCCCGCCGTGCGGTGTGCACGACCGTACCCACGCGTCGTAGATCACCCGCTCGGACCAGGCCTGACGTACGGAGTCGGGGCACGCTAAGCGGGCGGGAGGAGCACTCCGGGGTTGAGGAGACCGTGCGGGTCGAGGGCACGTTTGATGGCCCGCATGGCGGCGATCTCGGCGGGGGAGCGGCTCAGTCCCAGCCACGGGGCCTTGGCCCGGCCCACGCCGTGCTCCGCGCTGACGCTTCCCCGGGCCGAGGCCACTCGGCGCAGCACCATTTCGGTGAGCTCCTGGACCCGATCGCCGGCGCCCATGAGATTGACGTGGATGTTGCCCTCCGCCAGATGGCCGAAGAGGTACGTCGTCGAGAGCCCGGCCAGGAGGCCGTCCAGGTCCCGGACGACGTCGGCGAGAGCGGGCAGTGGCACGGCGACGTCGAGCTTGAGCGGCACGCCCTCCGCGTTGATGGCCTCCGTGTGACCTTCCCGATAGGCGCAGAGCCGTTGCCGATCGGCCGCGTCCACGGCGACCGCCGTGTCCCGTACGTCGGTGAGATCCTCCAGCGCGGCGAAGAGCTCATCAGTGGGAGCTTTGCGGGCCGCGCATTCCACCAGCAGATACACCGGGTAGGACCGGGCGAACGGCCGCGGCAGGCGGAGGGAGCGGCAGACCAACTCGAGCCCGCTGGCGAAGAAGAACTCCGCCAACTCCAGCGACTCGAGACCGCGCAGGCCGGACAGCACCGCGATGGCCGCCTCGAGCGAGTCGAGCGCCAGTAGTGCGGTGACCCGGCCCTCCAGCCGCGGGACCAGGCGCAGCCGGGCCTGGGTGACGATGCCGAGCGTGCCCTCGCTTCCGACGAGCAGTCCCGCCAGGTCGTAGCCGGTGTTGTCCTTGGGCAGCCCGGTGAGCCGTTCGATGACGCTCCCGTCGGCCAGGACGGCCTCGAGCCCGGCCACGTTGGCTCTGGTGGTGCCGTGCCGCAGGACCCGCTCGCCCCCGGCGTTGGTCGCGAGCATGCCGCCGATCGTGGCCGAGTCGCGGGCCGCGAAGTCCACCCCGAAGTCGAGCCCCTGCGCCCGTACCCGCCGCTGGAGGTCCGCAAGAGGCACTCCGGCCCCTGCCGTGATCTGCATGGCAGCGGTGTCGAGGGGGCCCAGTGCGGTGAGCCTGCGGAGAGACAGCACGACCTCGCCGCCGGCCGGCACCCCACCGCCGACGAGGCCGGTGTTGCCGCCCTGCGGCACGATCCGCGCGCCCTCGCCGGCGCAGAGGCTCATGACCTCGGCGACCTCGGCGGTGCTCCCCGGCCGGACCACCAGGCGGGCCCGACCCGTGAAGCGCCCCGTGAAGTCCGTCGTGTACGACGAGGTCAACTGCGGATCGGTGAGTACGTGCGGGTGCCCCAGCACCGAGGCGAGTTGAGCGGCGAGCGGATCGGTGTCCATAAAGCTCTATCGTCTAGCACTATGACGGTGGACCAGGAAGTGCCTCTGTGTGGCGGCGACGTGACCGAGGGCGTCGTACGGCTCGGCGACACGGTCCGCCGGCCGGTGCGCCCGCACACTGCGGCCGTCCACGGACTTCTGCGGCACCTGGAGGAGGCCGGCTTCGAGGGCGCACCCAGGGCATTGGGCGTCGACGACCGGGGTCGCGAAGTCCTGAGCTGGATGCCCGGGGAGACCCCGCAGCGCCCGCTGCCGGGCTACGCGGTCACCGACGAGACGCTGGTCGCGCTCGCCAGGCTGCTGCGCCGGTTCCATGACGCCGCGAGCTCCTATGACCCGCCCGCCGACGCCGCCTGGGACATCGCGGCAACCTCGAACCTGGACGGCGACCCCGAGCTCATCGGCCACTGCGACGTCACGCCCGCGAACGTGGTCTTCCGCGGCGGGGTCCCTTACGCGTTCATCGACTTCGACCTCGCCCGGCCCACCACCCGGCTGTTCGACGTGGTGACGACGCTGCGGCACTGGGCGCCGATCGCCGACCCCGCCGACCGGGATCCGCTGCAGCGCAACGCCGATGTGGGGCACCGGCTCGCGCTCTTCTGCGCCGCCTACGGCCTGGATCCGGAGCGGCGGCGCGAAGTGCTCCCGGCCGCCCGCATCAGATTCGAACGGTCGTACGCCGCGATGCGCACCAGGGCGGAGCGCGAGGGTGGGAGCTGGGCCCGGATGTGGCGCCTGGGTGCGGGCGAGCACATCCGCCGTGCCCAGGACTGGCTCGAGCGCAGCTGGGACGAGCTGGACGCGCACCTCCTCTGCCCAGCCCGCGCGCATGTCCACACGGTCGAAGCGAAGCTGCCTCATGCCCGCGACACCTGAGCCCGGTCCTCTGGGGTCCACGGCGGCTGCGAACACGGCCGGGCTGTTGCTCGGCTTCGCGCTCGACCGGCTGGTCCGCGACCCCAGACGAGGTCACCCGGTCGCGGTCTTCGGCCGCGCGGCGGCCGCTCTGGAGGCCCGGGTGTACGCCGACTCCAGGAGCGCCGGAGTGCTGTACACGGGCATGTGCGTCACCGGAGCCGTCGCGCTCGGCCTGGTGGCCGAACGGCTGGTCAAGGGCCGGACGCCACTGGCTCGTACGGCGGTGACCGCCGCGGCCACCTGGGCCGTATTGGGCGGGAGCTCCCTGGCCCGTGAGGGCACATTCATGGCCCGCGCGCTCGAGGACGCCGAAAAGCCGGCCCCGGCCGATTGCGCGGAGGCCGATGGTCTGATGGCGGCCAGGGCCCGGCTCTCGCACCTGTGCGCCCGCGATCCGCGGGGACTGGACGCCAAGGCACTCGCGCGCGCGACCGTGGAGTCGATCGCCGAGAACACCTCGGACGCCGCCGTGGCACCGCTCCTGTGGGGCGCCGTCGCCGGGGTGCCGGGTCTGCTGGCCTACCGTGCCATCAACACGCTCGACGCCATGGTGGGCTATCGCAGCGCGCGCTATGAGAACTTCGGCTGGGCGTCCGCGCGTCTCGACGACCTCGCCAACTGGGTCCCCGCGCGGGCGACCGGGCTGCTCACCGTCGCCTGCGCGCCGTTCGCCCGCACTTCCTCGCCCGCCGAGCCGTCCGGCCGGCGCGGGCCTGACCGTGGAGCCATGCTGACGGCGATCACCCGGTCGTACGCGGTGCTGCGGCGGGATGGCGGTGCGCACCCGAGCCCCAACGCCGGCCGCTGCGAAGCCGCCTTCGCCGGTGCGCTTGGTGTACGCCTCGGTGGAGTGAACGTCTATGGCGGAAAGGTCGAGCGGCGCCCTGAGCTGGGGGACGGGCCTCCCCCGGAGGTGGGTGACATCCGCCGGGCCGTCCGTCTCTCGCGAGCGGTCACCGTTGCCGCCGCCGCCCTTTCCGCAGGGATCTCATGGGGTGATCTCGGGTCTCGTCGAGCGAGGCGCTCCGCTGTCGATACTGGCGCCCGGCGGCTCCCGCTAGGGTGATCGTTTGGACCGCCAGGAGGATCTTCCAATGACCGAGCCGCGGCACACTCTCATCGTCCCGATCATGCAGGCCCGCATGCCGGTGGAGCTTCAGCTGGAGTGGCCGCCCGGGCCGGAGGCCGTACCGCTGCGCGAGCCGTTCGCCGGCGATCTGTACGTCTCCTACGCGCTCGAGCTGCCGGAAGGCTTTGGAGCACAGGGCTACGAGTCGCAAGCATTTGAGTACGTGACCCGGCGGCACTGTGCCGAGCTGGGCATGACCCCGGAGTCACTGCGCACCGTGGCGGTCGCCAACCTGCGGAGGCTGCGCCCGGACCTTGCCATCAACTGGTACCCGGACGCCCGGGCGGTGTCCGTGGGCATAGGCAACGATCTGGAGGCCGGCCTGCTCCTCGATGACTCGCTCATCGAAAAGCTCGCGCAGGACCTGGACGGCGACCTGGTCGTCGCGGTGCCTTCACGTGAGGTCCTCATGGCGACCGGGACGGAGCATCCGGACGGGCTGGAAAAGCTCCGGTGGGCGGTCGGCAAGGTATGGCCGGAGGGCCGCGACCTTCTCACCCGAGACCTGCTCGTGCGCAGAAGCGGCACCTGGGAGGTCCTGCGCTAGCGTCCTGGTGCGGCGTCCTGGTGCAGCGACCGTCAGGCCATCGGAGAGGTCCTCGGATCAGGCAGCGTCACGACGGCGCGGTCCTGCGATGAACGGATCGCGGCCTCGATGACCTCCAGCCCGGTGACGGCGTCGGCCAGCGCGACGGGAGGCGGGGCCTCACCGCGCAGGGCCCGCCCCACACCGGCGTAGAACTCCTGATAGGCGCCCGGCTCGGTGGCTACGGGCCGCGCCGCCTCAGGAGTGCCGACCTGTCCGTACGACTCCGGCGCGGTCAGGCCCCAGCCCTCCTCGCGCGGGGTTCGTCCGGCGCGGAGCGCGTCCTCCTGTCCGTCCATGCCGTACGAGACATAACCGGCGGTGTCTGCGAGCACCCGGAACCGAGGCCCGGGCTGTGGGCTCATCGCGCTCATCCACAGGTGCGACCGCTCCCCACCAGGGTGGGTCAGTGCCACGAAGGCGTCATCGGGCACCGCGGCCCCGTGTCTGCGGACGTCGAGTTCGGCATAGACCGTCAGCGGCCGGCCGTACAGTGTCAGCGCCTGGTCGATGAGGTGAGAGCCGAGGTCGTACAGGATCCCGCCGGCCTCGGCCGGGTCGGTGTTCTCCTTCCAGCCGGGCTTTATCCGGGGACGCCAGCGCTCGAACCGGGACTCGAAGCCGTGCACGGCGCCGAGAGCGCCCTCGTCGATGAGCCTGCGGACCGTACGGAAGTCACCGTCCCAGCGGCGGTTGTGGAAGGGCACGACCAGCAGACCACGTTCCGCCGCGAGGACGCCCAGTTGCCGGGCGTCCTCCGCCGTGGCCGCCACCGGCTTGTCCACCACCACCGGCAGCCCCGCCTCCAGCGCCGAGCGGGTCAAGGGCACGTGCAGCCGGTTCGGTGTGGTGACCACCACCAGGTCATACGACTCGGCCGTCTGCCAGATGCGGTCCGCGCGGTCCACCACCTCGGTCCCCGGGTAACGGGTCCGTACGGCCTCGCTGCGCTCGGGGTCGGAGGTCACGACGGCGGACAGGGAAAAGCCTGGGACGGACGAGATCAGCGGGGCGTGGAACACCGCGCCTCCCGTGCCGTATCCGATCAGGGCGACACGTAGCGACATATGTCGATGATGGCGGATCTCGCCACCGGCCCGCCCCCTGCCCTGATCTCGCGGTTGTTCACGCTCGCCCATACGCTTGGCGCGGCACCGGAACGAGGAGCGGTCATGGATGCGACGCAGGACGTGCTGGGTCCCGGTTATGAGGCGATGAGACTGCCGCTGGGTGAGGACGCCGAGGGGCAGGTCGTCGCCACTCTGGTGCGGCGGCGCGCGCCGGAGCGCACTGGCCGCGCGGTTCTGTACGTGCACGGCTTCACCGACTATTTCTTCCAAACGCACCTCGCCGACTTCTACGTCGAGCGGGGGTACGACTTCTATGCGTTGGACCTGCGGAAGTACGGGCGGTCGCTCCTGGGCCACCAGACGCCCAACTTCATCCACAGCCTGTCGGACTACTTTCCCGAGCTGGACGAGGCCGTACGGATCATTCGCGAGGACCACGATGTCCTGCTGCTGAACGGTCACTCGACCGGGGGGCTCCTCACCGCGCTCTGGGCCGACCGGGTCAAGGGCAAGGGTCTGATCGACGGGCTCTTCCTGAACAGCCCATTCCTCGACATCAACGCCCACGCCGTGATGAGGCGGGTCGGGGCCGGCCTGGCCCATATGCTCCGTCGCCCCCGCCCCATGGCGAAGCTGCCCGCGTCCGTGTCCGAGCTCTACCCGCGCAGCATCCATCGCGACCACGACGGGGAGTGGGACTTCGACCTGGCCTGGAAGCCCATCGAGGGATTCCCCGTTCGCGCCGCCTGGCTGGCGGCCGTGCGCCGTGGTCAGCTGCGGGTGCACGCCGGTCTCGAGGTGGACGTGCCGATCCTGGTGATGTGCTCCACCCGCAGCGTCAAGCCCAGGCCCGGGGCGGACCGGCTCACCAGCGCGGACGCTGTACTCAACGTCGAGCACATCGCCCGCTGGTCCGTTCAGCTGGGCCCGCACGTTTCGCTCGTACGGATCGACGGCGGCCTCCATGACCTGGTGCTGTCGGCGGAGCCCGCGCGTAAGAGGACCTTCGCCGAGCTGGACCTGTGGATGAGCGCCTATATCCGGCGGCTCTAACCGGCATGCCGGTCCAGCGGTTTATCGCTCATGTTCGGGGCCTGCATGGAGCTGGCCGAGGACCTTTCCGCTGCCATCGATCTGGGCGAGGCGGCGCTGGCGCGGCTGGTTCACCGGGTGGATCAGTCGGGTGAGGTGCAGCGGTGGGGATTCCCCTGCACGACCGCGTGGCACCCGAGCCACCCGAGCCACCCGAGCCGCCTGAACCGCCTGAACCGCCGGACAGCGAGACCGGCGACGACCTCGGCGACGACGGCGCGACCCACTCCGAAGGCCCGCAGAAGGCCCCTGACCAGGTCGGTGGCGGGGGCGACGGTGATGCCCCCTCAGCCGGCGGGGTGGGTCTTCACCAGCTGGTACATGGCGTGGTCCTGCCACCGGCCGCCGATGTTGAGGTACGCCGGCGCCAGGCCGAAGCGGACGAACCCGTTGCCTTCGAGCACGCGCTGCGACCTGACGTTGTGAAGCAGGGTCTCCGCCTGCACCCGGTGCAGCCCCAAATCCTCGAAGGCCACACCCACGATCTCGCGCACCGCCGCGGTGGCGAAGCCGCGACCATTGTCGGCGGCGCTCACCCAGTAGCCCAGACAGCACGACTGGAAGCAGCCACGCACGATGCCACTCAACGTGATGCGTCCAATCACGCGGCCGGAGTCACCAAGGATGACGTGAGGCAGCGTCGATGCCTGCTCGTGCCGCTCGAGCGCGTCTCGGATGACAGCGTGTTGGCCGTCCACCGTGAAGTACTCCTCGCCCCGGATCGGCTCCCATGGTGCGAGGAAGTCGCGGTTGAGGCTGAGCAACTCCGCCAGGACGGGCGCATCGTCGAGAGTGACAAGTCGAGTGGCGCTCATCCGCCCATGATCCAGACAGGACAGTCCTAGCTCAGACATTTCACCCCCCGCGCTGTCTCTGCCGCACCCAGAGCGGACGCCCTGCCCCGGTTAAAGGGGCGGGGCGTCCGGCCATCTGCGGGCGGTCAGCGGATGCGAGCCGTGCTGCTCTGGGTGCCGCCCGCGCTGGCTTCGAACGCGACGGCCACGAGACCGTGGTCGCCTGGGACGGTCACCGTGTAGGTCCCGGATGCGGGGATGTTCGTCCTGCGCTGTCCGAGGATCTTGCCGTCCCAGACATAGGCGTAGGCGGTCCCCGGTCCGGTCGCGGCGAGCCTGAACGTCACCGTCGATCCCTCCACTTTCGGCCGGCCGGCGATCCGGGCGCTGTCGGACCGGGGCGCGGCCGGTCCGCCGGCGAGCGGTACGCCTGTCTGCGCCGCCTGCAGGATCGACTGCGGCGAGTTGACGCTGTGCGCGACATCGGTCGGCATCACCGCAGGTGGCGCCTCGGCGGGCTGGTCGGACGGCGGGGTGTAGCCCGGCAGCGAGGTCATGCCCCAGCGGTACGGGTCCCCCTGGACCCCGCCCCAGGTGGACCAGCCGATGCGTGTCTGGCCGGTCTTGTCCTGAGTATCCGAGTCGTAGACGAAGATGTTCAGGCCCAGATGGGCCGGGTCCACGGCGGCGGGCAGAGCCTTGAACGGGATCTTCGTCTCGACGGTGTAGCCGGTGTAAGGCTTCGTCACCGTGGACGCGACCTGCATGCCAGGAGCGGTCTGGTCACCGGCCCCCTGGTGGTTGTCGGCATCTCGCTCGAAGCATGGCTTGCCGTCGCTCATGACCGGGAAGATGCCGGTCTTGAAGGTCGTCGAAGTGTTCTCCGAGCCGCCACGCGGATCGATGGCGATCTCGACCGAGTCGCTGCGCCAGTGCCGTTTGCAGTCGTCGGCACCGAGCACGGTCCCGGCCTTGTCGTCACGTACCTTCACGAGGACGTACAGCGCGTCCGCGCTCCATGTCACCCGCCCCGTCGCCGAGCAGTCGGCGGCGGATTCGCAGGCCGTGCCCTCCCAGAGCCGGGACAGGTCGAGCGCCGGTCCGGTGTATTCACCCGGGCCCTCGACACCGTCCACGGTCGGGGCGGCACCCGCCTTGGGAAAGCTCGCCACGGGGACGAGGTTCAACGCGGCCGTGCGCACGTCCGGTGCGTCGCCGGAGGAGTTGGTCGTGGTGATCGTGTAGTCGTGGTCACCACCCTTGCCGCCCTGGTTCGAGGTCGGCAGAGACGCGTCGGAGTTGGTGACCGTGAAGGTGACCGAGCCCTTGGCGCCGGCGGCCAGCTGGTAGGGCTTGGTGGCGGGACCGGCGGTGAATCCCTTCGGGAGGTCCAGCTTCACCATCCCCGACTCTGCGCTGGGAGCGAGGTTCGCGAGATCGACCCGCACGTCCCGGGACCTGCCGGAGCCGATGGGCAGCACCGGCTTCACCCGGCCGGTCAGAGCCGGCACCCCTGTCTTGAGGGCCCAGGAGTCGAAGTCCTGCACCCGGGGGAGCGGCTGCTGAACTCCCGTCACCGCCGGGCTGACCTGGACGGCTTCGGCGGTCTGGCCGAAGCCGTGCCCCGTGCCGAGGTTGGCGGCCAGCCGCACCCGCCCGTACGGCGCGGTCCGCGGCGGCGTGACCGTGAACAGGGCGGTCCGCTCCCGGGGGCCGAGGGTGCCGAGGTCGCCCGAGCCGGCGGCCTTCCAGCCCGCCGGCAGCGAAAGTGTCGCCTTGGCGTTGCGGAGCGTCTTCGGGGATCGGGCGTGCGCCGTCACCTTGACGGCCTGACCGGGCGCGACGTCGAAGGTGTCCGTCGTCAGATAGAACTCCGAGCCGAGCGGCAACCCGCCCTTCGCCGGGGTGAGCGCTCCCTCGAGCATCGCCGCGGGATCGTGGTGGTCGAGGCTGTACGGCACGCGGCTGTCGATCTGGGTGAAGTAGTCGCAGCCGATCTGGTTCGGATCGCTCGGCGGGTCCGGGAAGCCGCCCCAGCCCTGGCTGACGTACGCCCGCTGTGCTTCACGCTCGATGAGTGCCCAGGTCCTGCCGCCGTTGCCGGGCGACCTGCGTCCGGCGAAGACTCCGTCGACCACCGCGCTCGGGTCGGCGGGGGTGAAGTCGGTCGCGCACTTCGGGCCCGTCGGGCCCGTCGCGCCACCGGTGTTGAACAGCCGCCCGACGCGCCACGGCCGCAGGCCCTCACGGGTGATCTGTTCCGGGTACGCGTTCGGGTCCGCGGCGAGGAGGTAGGCCTCGGTGGCCAGACGTCCGGCCTCCTGGTGGTTGCCGTGCTGGCCGGGCACCGGCGCGGGCTCCATGGTGACCATGACCTTCGGCCTGGTCTCGCGGACGAGCCGTACGACCTTCGAGAGCGTCTCGCGCTCGTTCCACACCTCCGCGGTCAGTGGCGCGCTGACGGTGTAGTAGAAGTCCACCTTGTCCAGGTTGTGGATGTCGGTGATGCCGGCCTTGCCTACCGCGCGGCGCTCCTCCCCCTCACGGAGCAGGCCCAGCGCCGGTCCCTCCTCGGTGCCGGCCGCGTTGCCCCCGCCTTCGCCCCGAGTGATGGTGATCACGCCGGTACGGGCGTGATCGAACTCCTTCCACTGGCCGTACGTCGACAGGCCACCGGCCTCGTCGTCGGGATGCGCCCCGACGAACAGGACGTCCAGTGCTCCCTTGTGTGGGCCGGCTGCCAGCGCTGACGCGGGCAGCGCGGCGAGGCCGGTCCCCACGAGCAGCGCGGACAGGATTGCGGGCAACGCGAATCTCCGCATGGACTCTCCTAGTCGGTCGTCCTACTCCTTGATTGCCCCCGAGAGCATCCCCGCGATGAAATGCCGTTGCAGAAAGATATAAACGATCACGATCGGCGCCGCGACGATCAGGGCGCCCGACATGAGCAATGGGTAGTCCGTCTGGTGCTGCCCCTGGAAGAACGACAGGCCGAGTGGCGCGGTCCGCAGCCCCTCGTCCGAGTTGATGATCACGAGCGCGAGCAGGAACTCGTTCCAGGTCCACATGGTCGTCAGGACGACCATGGTGAGAATCGCGGGCCGCCCGACCGGCACGAGGATCCGCCAGAGGGTCGACCAGCTCGACGCCCCGTCCATGCGGGCCGCCTCCAGCAGCGAACGGGGCACGCTGCGGAAATACGCGCGCATCCAGAACGTCCCGAAGGCGACCGACTGTGCGATCTGCGGCAGCATCAGCCCGGGGAGGGTGTTGTCCAGGTGGACGCTGCGCAGGTCGAAGTACAGCGGCACCACGACCGTCTCGCTCGGGATCATGAGTCCGGAGAGGAAGAGGTAGAACAGCACCGTCCCGCCGGGGAAGTCCATGGTCCCGAGCGCATAGCCGGACATGATCGACATCACCGTCGAGACGATCACCACGACGACCGAAACGGTGAGGCTGTTGCGCATGTACGTCGAGAAGTGTCCCTGCCGCCACGCCTCTGCGAAGGTGGAGAAGTCCAGGTGCGGGAGGTGCAGCGCCTGGGCCGCCACCCCCACCAGCGGGAACAGCGCGATCACGGAGAACACGCTCAGGATGGTGTAGTTGAAGATCCGCTCTTTGCGGGTGCTGATCATCCCCGGCCCTCCACGAGTCGGCCCACTCCGACCGTGATGACGAAGGCCAGCACAGCGATCATGACCCCGATCGCACAGGCGAGACCCACCTCACCGGTGTTGAACGTACGGTTGTAGACCTCGTAGGCGGGCACCTTGGTGGCGTCACCGGGGCCGCCGGTGGTGGTGAGGTAGATCAGGTCGAAGTTGCGCAGTGCCGCGATGGTCGTCAGGGTCAGCGCGACCGACAGTTCGCGCCGGAGCGCCGGCAGGGTCACCGCGAAGAACTCCCGCAGCGGACCTGCGCCGTCAACCCGGGCCGCCTCGTACAGCTCGCGCGGGATCTTCTGCACGCCCGCCGCGAACAGCACCATCGCCAGGCCGATCTCGACCCACGTGCCGATGAGGCCGACCGAGGGCAGCGCGAAGGTGAAGTCGCCGAGCCACCCCCGTGACCAGTCCGGCAGGCCCAGGCTGTGCAGCGCGCGCAGGACCCCGTTGATGGGCCCGTGGTCGGAGTAGACCCACTGCCAGCCGACCGCCACCGCGACCATGGCCACGACCTGAGGCAGGAACATGACGGTGCGGAAGAAGGCCAGCCCCCGGATCCTGGCCCGCGACATGGCCCCGACCAGTACGAACGCGATGCAGCAGGGGACCACCGCATAGAACAGGATCAGGATGAGGGCATGTGCGAACGCTGCGCGCAGGACGGGGTCGGTGAACGCCTGCACGTAGTTCGCCGGCCCGGCCCAGGTGCCGGTGCCGAGCCCGTCCCAGTGGTACAGGGAGATCCACGCTCCGTGCAGGAGTGGCCAGAGCAGGAAGGCGCCATAGACCACCAGCGCGGGCAGGACGTACAGCCACCCGACCCGGCGTGGCTCGCCCGGCGCTCCGCTGCGAGGTCTGATCACTTCTTCTTCAGGAAGTCGGCGTAGTCCTTCTGCGCGGTGCCCATTGCCTCCTGTGGCGTCGCCCGCCCGCCGATCAGCTTCTGCAGCTCGCCGCCGAGCGTGTCCGGGAAGGTCGGCGTCGCGTTGTCGAGGTACGGGGTGAGGCCGTCACTGCGGCTGATGGCGTCCCAGGCCGCGAAGATGTCCTTCTGCAGCGGCGAGGAGGGCTGCTTCGAGGCCGGCTTCAGCGCCGGGAGCAGGCCGTGCTCGGCGGCGACGTCCATGGACTGCGGCGAGGTTATGAAGTCGATGTAGGCGGCCGCCACGTCCGGGTGCTTGGACTTCGACGTGATCGAGAACGGCAGGCTCTCACCGCCCATCGTCACCGGGCTCGCGCCGGCCTGCGCGGGCGGCGGCAGCATGAAGCCGACCTTGCCGCCCATCGCCTTTTCCAGGTCGGCGGCGAACCACGTGCCGCCGATGAGGAACACGCCCTGCCCCTTGGCGAAGTTGACGGGCGAGTCGTCGTACTTCGTGGCGTTGGCGTTCTTGGGAACGTAGCCCTGCTTCACCCAGTCGGCCAGCTTCTGCGCCGCCTGGATGTTCGCGGGGTCCGTCCAGGAGCCGCCCCGTCCGAAGAACAGGTTGCGGACCGCTTCCTTGCCGGCGAGCTGGTCCTGGATCACCCCGAAGTCGTGGATCCCCGGAAATTTGTCCAGGTTGCCGAACGCCATCGGCAGCTCGCCCTTGCCCTTGGCGGTGGACAGGGCGCTCTCGAACTCCGCCCAGGTCTTCGGCTGCTGGATGCCGAGCTTGGTCAGCTTGTCCTTGTTGACGAAGACGCCGACGATCTCGCCGTGCAGCGACACGCCGTACAGGCTCCCCGAGCCGAGCGTGCGGCCGTCGGAGGTGACGCTGTTGGTCTCGATCAGGCCCTTGGGGAACCGCTTGCGCCAGCCGTACACGGCGTCGTAGGAGTCCAGCGGCAGCAGCATGCCCGCCTTCGCGAACGCGCCCATGATCGCGTAGCCCTGGTTGGTCTCGACCACATCCGGGGGAGCGTCACCGGACAGCGCCAGGCGCAGGGTCTTCTGCAGGTCCGGGTACGACCGTGACACCCGCTTGATCTTCACGTTCGGATATTTGGCCTGGAAGTCCGCGTTGAGCTTGTCCAGCTGCTCCTGCTGCCCGCCGCGCACCTCCTGGTCCCAGACCGTGAGGGTGACGTTGCCCGCCTTGGCGATGTCGGTGTTGACAGCCGTCGGAGCCTTGGCCGCGGGCCCGGCGCCGTTGCCGGACCCCGGGGCACAGGCGGTGGCGAGGGCGCCGAGCGCCGCCACCCCGAGGACCAATCCGCGCCTGACGAGTTTCGGCATTATGTACGGCTCCTTCGCATTCGGTCCCACACTGCCATCAGCTGAACTGGGGGAGGTGACCGGCGTGGGCGGCGAGGCCCTCGTCGAGGATCTTCTCCGCGGTGCGCTTGCTGCCGACGAAGGGGTGCGCCATGACCGCCTGCAGAGCGACCCGCCGGTCTCCGGTCACGGCGGCGTCGGCGGCCAGCCGCTCGTACTCGTGGATCGAGTGCGTCAGCCCGCGTACCGCGCGCGGCAGCTCTCCCATGACGAGCGGCGTGGGGCCCTGGCGGCCGACGATGGACGGCACCTCGACGATCGCGTCCGTTTCCAATGTGGTTATCGCGCCGTGGTTGCGGGTGTTGACGATGAAGCGCCGGCGCTCGTCCCGGGCGATGGCGCAGATGATGTCGACGGCGAACTCGCCGTGTTCACCGCCACCGCGCTCCCGGCTCGGGTCCGGGTCGGCCTTGTCGGCCTCCGCGGCCACCTGGGCGTAGTAACCAGGAAGCATCGCCATGATGTCCTGCGCCCGGGTCGTCCCCGTCCCGCGGAGCTTCTCCACGACCTCGTCGTGGAAGAAGTAGTACTTCGAGTAGGAGTTCACCAGCAGCCCGAGCGCTTTGCCGGCCTCGGCCATGCTGGCCGGGTCACGATGCGGCGTGGCCTCGCCCGGCGGAGCCGAGTCGGCCAGCCGCGCGGCGATGTCGATCTCCTCGCCGTCGAGCCGCGCCCGCTCGGCCCACGTGCCGTGGTTCGTGCCGATCCAGTCGATCTCGAGCCCGGCCAATGGGAGGCCGAGCAGCTCCGCCCAGGTCTCGGTGTCGCCGACCCACTGGTCGCACAGCCCGATGATCCTGGCGTCGGAGTAACGCGTCACCGCGTCGGTGACAACATTCGTGGGGTTGGTGTAGTTGAGGATCCACGCCTTGGGCGCGACCTCGGCGAGCGTACGGGCGATGTCGAGCAGCACCGGGATCGAACGGCAGGCCATGAGGAAGCCCCCCGGTCCGACGGTCTCCTGCCCGACGACGCCGTACTTCAGCGGGATCGACTCGTCGAGATGCCGGCCGCTGAGGCCGCCCGGCCGGAAGGTCGTGAACACGAAGTCGGCGCCGTCGAGCGCCGGCTTGAGCCGGGTCTCGGCCGTGACCGTGAAGGACGCGCCCCGTGCGGCGAACATGTTGCGCGCGAGCCGGGTCATGACGTCGAGGTGCTCGGCGTCGAGATCGTAGAAGACCAGCTCGGCTCCGGCGAGGTCGTCGGCGCGGTGCAGCAGACCCCGGATGACTCCCGGCATGTAGCCGCTGCCGGCTCCGATCACCGCGATGCGCGTCATTGTTCTCCTCGCAGCGTGGGTTCGGCCCTGGTGATGACCTGGTCGGCCGCCTCAGGGATAAAGGGGACGATGAAGGAGTATTCCTCCAGGTCGCTGTCCGGCACCTCGCCGGACTCGCCGAACGACGCGATCTCGCCCCAGCAGGGAGAGCCGAGCGAACCGCTGTAGTGCCGTACGGACAGACCCGCGCAGAGGTTGGCGAACTTCAGCCGCTGGTGCAGCGGCCAGTCGGCCAGGGTGCCGAACACGAAGCCGGCGGCGAACACATCGCCCGCGCCTGTGGGGTCGAGAGCGTGCACCGGCAGGGCGTCGGTCTCCGCTCGCTCACCGGTGCCGGCGTCGATGGCGATCGCGCCGCGCGCGCCCCGCTTGACCACGACCAGCGGCACCCGGCCGGACAGCGCCTCGGCCGCCTCCTCCGGGCTCCCGGACCTGGTGTAGGCCATCGCCTCGACCGCGTTGGGCAGGAAGACGTCGACGTGTTCGAGCCGGTCCAGGACGTCGGTGGACCAGGTCTCGGCAGGATCCCAGCCCACGTCCGCGAAGACCTTGGTCCCGGCCTCGCGCATGCTGACCGCCCAGTCCGGTACGGGCCGGTCGATGTCGACAAAGCAGGTTCGCGCCCACGGCGGTGTGGTGAGCCGGTCCAGTGGCGGCGTGGGCTTCGTATAGGTGATCATGCTCCGGTCCGAGTCATAGGCCAGCGACACGGTCACCGGCGTCGGCCAGCCCGGCAGCCGGCGCGACCGGCTGAGGTCCACGCCCTCCTGCTCGGCCAGTGTGCGCCAGAGGTAGGACCCGAACATATCGTCACCGAACGCCGCGGCGAGCCCCACCCGGAGCCCGAGCCGGCTCATCGCCACGGCGATGTTGGCCACCCCTCCGGGCGCCGAGCCGAGACCGTCGGTGACCAGCTCGGTGCCGGGCGGGGGCAGGCCCGGAAGGCCCGTGAAGATCATGTCCATGAAGACCTGGCCCGACAGGAACACATCCAGGCCGGCGTCGCCGTTGCCGCTCCGGAGCCGGTCGCCGGCCACCTGGCGTTCGGTACAGGGATCGGCCACCACGGACGGCTCGGGCAGCCGCTCCGAGGTGGCGGGTCGCTTCGCTCGGTGCTGTGCGGATGCGGGCTGTGCGGACCCCGGTCCGTGCAGCGTTGCCGTCATGGGCGTCTCCCCGTGGGGCGCGGTGATCGGGCGGACGAAGACGTTACTTATCACAGTGGGACGGTTGGTACGTTCCAGAGCGATCTATGACCATATCGTGACCGACATTCTGCCGTGACCGGACGTCCAGTGATATAGGTAACTTAAGTGTCGATACCGTGCCTTAGCGGTACGTTTCGGTCTTGCTGAACTGGGCAGGGCGTTTCTCGGGCAGGGGCCGCCGACCCGACCCGGCTTTTCGGAAATCGACCGGAACAGCGCACGCCTGACGGCTAACGCATCTGCCCCTGCCACCATCCGTGCGCCCACCGCCAAGGAGGACACGATGAAGGCGCTCGTTTACCACGGACCTCGGGACGTCAGGGTGGACCAGGTGCCCGACCCGAGCATCGAGGCGCCGACCGACGTCATCGTCAAGATCACGACGACCAACATCTGTGGCTCGGACCTTCATATGTATGAGGGCCGGACGAACATGGAGCCGGGGCGGATCCTCGGGCACGAGAACCTCGGCGAGGTGGTCGAGACCGGTAACGCCGTGGAACGCGTCCACCAGGGTGAACGTGTCTGCATGCCCTTCAACATCGCCTGCGGCTACTGCAAGAACTGCAACCGCGGGCTGACCGCCTACTGCCTGACCCACAATCCCGCAGGTGGCGGTGCCGCCTACGGCTTCGCCGGCATGGGGCCCTATGAGGGGGGGCAGGCGGAGTACCTCCGTGTGCCGCACGCGGACTTCAACTGCCTGCGGCTGCCGGAAGGGACGCAGAAGGAGACGGACTTCGTGATGGTGGCGGACATCTTCCCGACCGGTTATCACGCCACGGAACTCGCCGGTCTCGAGCCCGGGGAGAACGTGGTGATCTACGGTGCGGGGCCCGTCGGGCTCATGGCCGGATATTCCGCGGTCATCAAGGGCGCGGACAAGGTCATGGTCGTCGACCGCCACCCGGACCGGCTGCGGCTGGCCGAGGAGATCGGCGCCATCCCGATCGACGATGCCAAGGCCCCGCCGGTCGAGCAGGTCCTGGACATGACCAACGGTGAGGGGGCCGACCGCGGCTGCGAGTGTGTCGGATACCAGGCGCACGACCCCGAGGGGACCGAGCATCCGAACATGACCCTGAACAATCTCGTCCGGTCCGTACGGTCGACGGGCGTGATGGGCGTCGTCGGGGTCTTCGTTCCCGAGGATCCGGGTGGGGCGGACGAGCTCGCCAAGCACGGTCAGCTGGTGTTCGACTACGGGACGTTCTGGTACAAGGGCCAGGCGATGGGCACCGGCCAGTGCAACGTCAAGGCCTACAACCGTCATCTGCGCAACCTGATCGCCGACGACAAGGCCAAGCCGTCGTTCGTGGTCTCCCACGAACTGCCGCTGGACGAGGCACCGGAGGGCTACCGGCACTTCGACGCCCGAGACGATGGCTGGACCAAGGTGGTGCTGCATCCCTGAGCGCTGAGCGGCGATGTCCAGGCGATGTCCCGTGAGTGTCCCCGTACATGACATTGCCTTTATATAGCCGCATCGGTATATTCAGGCCCTATGGCAGTGGCTTTCAATGTGCTCGCCGAGCCGGCCCGCCGGCGCATCCTGGACCTGCTCCTCGAGCGGCCACGCATGGTGGGCGAGCTGACCGAGCAGCTCGGGCTGACGCAACCAGGGACCTCCAAGCACCTGAGGGTGCTGCGCGAGGCCGGGCTGGTGCGGGTCCGCCGCGAGGCTCAGCGGCGGTGGTACGAGCTGCGCCCGGAGCCACTCGCCGAGGTCGACGTCTGGCTTCAGCCCTACCGGCGGCTGTGGATCGAGCGCCTGGATGCCCTGGAACGGCACCTCGAAGCCATGCCGGACACCGCGTCGCCGGACAGGGCGCAGGGCACTGACGGCTGAGGGGCCCGAACGGCGGCTCGCGGCCGGCTAGCCGCCTCCGTGCGGGGCTGCGGCGCGGGTCGGCGTGGCGTCCGCCGGGAGCCGTACGGTGATCTCGCCGCTCAGCCGGGAGCCCGCCGAGAGGTCGAGGTCGTCGCCGCTCCAGAACCGTCCAGGGTCGTACCAATTGGGTCGCCGGTCGTCGGGCAGCAGCCCCATGGCCTGGTAGGTCACGGCCACCACCTCCGCGCAGTAGGCCGTCTCCAGGTCCGCGTCCCGCGACGGGCGCCGCCTGACGGGCAGCCGGCCGCGCGCCCATCGCGAGGCCAGGCGGGCAGTCGAGGGGAACGGCGTCCCATCGAGGCGGGCGATCGTGCTGAGGACCGCGTTCTCCATCTCCCTGTTGACGGGACGGTCGAGTTGGCGCAGCCATGCGCGCTGGCCGTACCGCGTGCCCCAGACCAGGACCGCCTCGCGCAGGTCGTGCAGTTGCGCTCCACGCTGATGGCCGCCGGACCACAGGTCGGGCAGCGACCGGCCGAGCTCCGCGTGCCACATGAGGGGTGGCAGGTCGTCGATGACCACCGACATGCCGACGTGGTTCACGGGACTGTTGGTCGTCATCTGGATGGCCCGGTCGGCCGCCGTGCGTCCGCGGAAGAGCCACACGTCACCGGTCCGGGTGAGGTCGATCGCCTCGTCGAGGCTGATGCTGGTGCCGGCCATGGCCCGTAGCCTAGGCGGATGCGATGGTGGAAGGTCATGGGTCTGGCCGGTTTCGTCGGGGTCGCGGCGACCGGGGCGGTGATCGCCCGCGCCGAGCGTCGCCGCCGTGCTTACACCCCGGAGCAGATCAGGGAGCGGCTGCACGCCCGTCTCGCGGACGCGGCGGCGGCCGGGGAGGGGGCGCAGGCCCCGGAGAGCGGGCCGGCCGCTCGGTTCTGAGGGTCTGTGTCCATTGTCACGTACGGGTCGCCGGCCCCCGCGTTCGCCGGACGTCATCGGGACTGCGTGGGGCTTCGACGCCCCGGTCGTGCGGCCGGCTGCGTGTGTCCTCACGGGAATAGGCGCAGGTCGCATGGCCCTGCTGTGCTCTTCGAGCCCGGCGCGGATACAAGGGACCGGTATTTCGGTCAAAGCGTCCATATATCCCTTGACTAGAACTACCCCGACAAATCACTGCATTTGGCTTACGGTCGGCTGTGTGGATCGTTGGGGTTTTATGACGCCACTCCTTGTGCCAATCTGGTCCCGCTGTCGCTTTCAGGCCGGCGACTGATCACGCGTGGTTTTCCGCTAAGAGTGCAGGCGGCAAGGGGGCTCATTCCGCCCCCGGTGGAACAGTTGCCGGCTGTGAGCGCGCGCGCAGTGGCTCAGCGGACTAGGAAGGGACTCACCCACCGATGTGCACACTGCGGCGGCGTGTCGCGCGCTGGCTGGATCCCACGGTGGGACAGCCGCCCCCCGTCGTTGCCCCGTCGCCGAGTCGACCGGACCCGCAGGTCCAGCACGCCCAGCCCCAGCACGCTGAGGACGCATGGCCGGCGATCTGCGACCAGTTCGCCCTGCAGGTGCTCGGCCTGGCCGAGCACCTGCGGCCGGCGCTGGACTCGCTGGAGGGAGACGAGGACGATCCGGACAGGCTCCAGTCGCTGTACCAGGTGGATCACGCCGTCACGCGAATGCGTCGCGCCGCCCGGGACATGCGGATCCTCGCCGGCCGGGAGGACGAGGAGATGAGCGGCTACACGTCCTCTCTGGTCGACGTGCTCAGGGTCGCGGAGTCCTCCATCGAACGCTATGACCAGATCTCGATCGGCAGAACAGTCGAACTGGCCGTCGTCGCCTACGCGGCGGACGACGTCGCCTCGCTCTTGGCCGCGCTACTCGACAACGCGACCAGGTACTCGCCCTCGACGGTGACGGTCAGCGCACACCTGCTGGAGAACGGCAGCGTGATGCTCCGCGTCGAGGACCAGGGCATCGGCATCGCGCCGGACCACGTCGCCGTGCTCAATGCCGCGCTCGCGGGTCCGGTCCCGGGCGTGGACGAGCGTACGGGTAAGCACACGGGCTTCCCCGTGGTGCATCGCCTGTCCGACAAGCACGGCCTGAGCGTCAGCCTGGCGTCCCGTTCGGCGCCAGGGGAAACCGCGGCGAGCGGCACGATTGCGATGGTGGCCATCCCGCCGAGCCTGCTGTGCGAGATCCCGCCGACCGGTCCGGCCATCGGCCGTGGCCCCGAGCCGGCCGCGGCGCAGACGGCCTCCCGGGGCGGGCCCGCGGCGCCGGGCCCGTCGCAGCGACCCGAACAGGCGCATCTGCACGTCGCGCGCGGGGACATGCCGGCCGGGGGTGGAAGGGATGCCGTGCAGCCGGAGGAGGCATCGGCCGTGGCCGTCGGGGGCCTTCCGCGCCGCGAACGCACGAGCCTGCGTGGTTTCGACGCCACGCCGCCGGTGCGCGAGCACACCGGCACCAATGACCAGGCTGCCGCCCGCCGGTCCTTCGCCGATGACCTCACCGCCTTCGGCGCGGGAGACCAGAAGGCCCGAGCACAGGGTTCGAGCAGCACAGATCAAGGCACTCCGGAAGAGCAGGTGCGGGAATGACCGTTGGCGGTTCCTCCACCCAGCCGCGGGACCCTCACGAGTTCGGCTGGCTCATCAACAACTTCGCCTCGTCGACCCCCGGAGTGGCGCAGGCGCTCATCGTGTCCTCGGACGGGCTACCGCTGATCGCCTCCGAAGGGATGTCCGCGGATGTCGCGGACCCTCTCGCGGCCATGACCAGCGGCATGATCAGCCTCGGCCACAGCATCGCGGGAATGGTCGGCGAGGGCGGCTGTGACCAGATCATGCTGAAGTTCCGGTCCGGGCACTTCCTCTTCATGGCGATCGGCAACCTCGCCGGTCTGGCCGTCCTAGTGAGGGACGGCTCCAACCTCGGCGTGGTCGCCCACCGTATGGCACAGCTCGTGGACAGCGTCGGACACGTGCTGACCCCACGGATGCGCGACGACCTACGTCGGCTTTCGGCCGGTCAGGGCGCCTCATGACGGCGCGGCCACCCGAGGTGAGAGAGCGGATATGACGGCCAACCCCTGGGTCCGGCCCTACGTGCTGACCGGCGGACGGACACGTACGAGGCAACACCTCTACGTACACACGTTGGTCTCGGTGCGGAACTATGACCCCTCGTTCGCCGCGGGCCTCCTCCCCGAGGCGCGGTCGTTGTACGAGCGGGCGCACGCCGGCCCCGAGTCCGTGGCGGAACTGTCAGCGAACTGCGGTATCTCGCTCGGTGTCACGCGTGTGCTCCTGGGAGACCTGGCCGCCGGCAACTGGGTGCTGATCAATCCGGAGAACTACAGGTCTCCGTACGACCCAAGCCTCCTGAAGAGAGTCATCCATGGCCTACGCGAACTCGCCTGACGCCGCGCCCTCGCGCATCACCTCGGCCAAGCTCGTGGTGGCGGGCGGATTCGGCGTGGGCAAGACGACGTTCGTCGGTGCGGTCTCGGAGATCCCTCCGGTCAACACGGAGGCGTGGATGACGCAGGCGAGCGAGTCGGTGGACCCGCCCGACATGGGAGACCAGAAGACCAAGACCACTGTCGCGATGGACTTCGGCCGGATCACGCTCGCCCGGGATCTGGTGCTGTACCTGTTCGGCACGCCAGGACAGCCGCGGTTCTGGCCGATGTGGGACGACCTGTGCCGGGGCGCGAGCGCCGCGGTCGTGCTGGTCGACACCCGCAGGCTCGACGCCTCCTTCGCGGCGGTCAACTATTTCGAGAACGACTCCGACCTGCCCTTCATCGTCGCCGTCAACCTTTTCGACGGCCGGCAGACCCACGGCCTCGGCGAGGTCCGTGAAGCCCTCCAGCTGGCGAAGGCCGTCCCCGTCACCACGTGCGACGCCCGGGACCGCAGGTCCGTGGTGCAGTCGCTCACGGGTGCCCTGACCTACACGATGAAACGCACCGCCGCTGGTCGTCCAGGCGCCTTGGCCCCCTGACAGCCGGCACCGAACAGGAGGCAATGATGCGCAAGATCCTTATCGTCGGCGCCGGACAGGGAGGCCTCCAGCTGGGCCTGAGTCTCCTCGCCGAGGGCTACGACGTGACGATCATGTCCGCGCGCACTCCCGAGGAGATACGTGCCGGCCGGGTCATGTCGACGCAGTGCATGTTCTCGCCCAGCCTGCAGCTGGAGCGCGATCTCGGGCTCAACCTCTGGGAGGACCAGGCACCGAAGATCGTGGCCCAGGGCCTCACGGTCGCCGCCTCGCCGGGCACCGCGGCCTTCGACTTCATCGGCCCCTGGGACGACTACGCACAGTCGGTGGATCAGCGGGTCAAAATGGGCGGCTGGCTCGAGCTGTTCGAGGCCAGGGGCGGCAAGGTGATCTACCACGGCGTGATGACGTCGGACCTGGCCGGGCTGGCGAGTCTCTACGAGCTCACGATCATCGCCGCGGGCAAGGGCGAGCTGGTCGAACTCTTCGACCGTGACGCCGGCAGGTCCCCGTACGACCGTCCGCAGCGCATGCTCGCGGCCATCTATGTGCACGGGATGACGCCCGTCCCGGAGCATCCCGCGCCGTACGTGCGGATCACTGCCAACCCCGGCCTGGGCGAGCTCATCTACATGCCCGGCTACACCAACTCCGGCGCGTGCGGCATCCTGCTCTGGGAGGCCGTCCCCGGCGGCCCGCTGGACTGCTTCGGCGACCGGCCGGGTCCGGAGGAGCATCTCGGCCGGACCCTGCGGTTGATGCGGGAGTACGCGCCGTGGGAGTACCAGAACTGCGCCAACGCGGTGCCCACGGACGCGCGGTCCACTCTGACCGGCGGTTATGCCCCCGTGGTCCGGCGTCCGGTCGGCCGGCTGTCCGCGACGGCGCTCGTCCTGGGCATGGCGGACGTGGTCGTCGCCAACGACCCGGTGACGGGGCAGGGCGCCAACAACGCCGCGCGGTGCGCCGCCATCTACCACCAGTCGATCATTGAGCGCGGCGAGCGTCCGTTCGACGAGGAGTGGATGCAGCAGACCTTCGACTCCTACTGGGACTACGCCGCGCACGTCACCGCCTACACCAACCTGATGCTCGGGCCGCTTCCCGAGCACGTGCAGCGCATCCTCGCCACCGCGGCGCGTGTTCCCGCGGTGGCGCACCGGTTCGCCTTCGGATACGCCAACCCGAGCGACTTCCAGCACTGGCTCATGGACCCCGGCCGTGCCGACGCCTATCTGCGATCGGTGACGGCCGGAACGAGCCCCGGCTGAGGGCAGGCACACGAACGGGCCCGGACGCGGAAGCGCCGGGCCCGTCGCTCTTCGCCACAGCGAGGCCGAAAACGTGGGCGGTGTAGCTAGAGGTCACGCAGCACCGTGAGGGGTGGCTTGCGTACGGCCCGGATGGCGGCCCAGCCGGCCAGCAGCAGGGTCGCCAGCGCCACGCCCCCGACCAGGACGAGATAGCCCCACGGGACGCTGAGCGCCGCCGGCGGCGGATCGAAGACCCCGGTGAGGACCTTGACCAGCATCTGCGACAGCGTCCAGCCCGCCACGCCGCCGAGCACGAGCGCGCCGACGGTCACAACGGCGACCTCGGTCCAGACGAAGGCGCCGAGCTGGCGCGGACGGGCACCCAGCACGCTGGCGAGGGCATAGGTGCGGCGGCGTTCGGTGAACCCCAGCGCCAGCAGGAGGCCGGTGGCCGCGACGGCCAGTACGAGCGCGTAGGTGAGCTCGATGCTGGTCAGCCCACGCAGATCGACGGCCGTGAGGCTCGTTCCCACCACGTGCCGGGTCGAGTCCAGGTCGGTCACCTGGGGCTGAGCCCCGAGGCGACCGCGCAGGGCCGCCGCGAGTTCGTGCGGCGACCGCCCCTGCGCGCTCACCAGGAACGTCCCGACGGTGTCCGTGCCGGTCTGCGCCGCGACGTAGTCCGCGTTCGCCAGGATGAAGCTGTCGCGCGGGGCGGTCGGGAACTCTTTGGCCACGCCCGCGTAGTGGAACGTCACCGTGCGGTACTGCTTGGTCCGGCCGTCCTGCAGCCGGAGCCTGACCTGGTCGCCCGGCTTCAGCTGGAAGTCCTTCACGGTCTCCTCGCTGAGCAGGGCCGAGTCCGGCCGCCGGCCGAGCCGGGCGAGAAGCTCCTGAGCCGTTCCGCCGGAGAAGTAGGCGTCCTGCAGCGCCGTCATGTGCCCGATGCTCGCAGGCCGGATCCCGTAGAGGTCCTGCAGGTCAGAGCCGACGTAGGCGAACCGGTGTTGCAGCGGCTCGACGTGGCCCACCCCGGGCACGGCCGCGATCCGGCGTGCCTCCTGAGGGGAGACGTAGGCCCCGGGGGACTCGGTGACCGTCACGTCGGCGCCGTTGGTGAGCTGGGCGTCCGCGAGGGCCTGGGCCCGGTAGGTCGCGTCGAAGATGGACGTCGTGCCGGCGAAGACCACGGTCAGAGCCGCCAGTGCCACGGTACGGGCGATGAGCACCCGCTGCCGGGACAGCGCCGCCGCGACGGCGCCCGACAGGCCGCCGGCCAGCGGACGGATCAGCGTGGCCACCAGCGGACGACCACGGCCGAGGAGCGCGTACGTCAGCCGCCAGGTGAGCAGGCCGGCCCCGGCCCACAGGAGCGCCGGAGCCGCGAAGGCCCAGTAGCTCACCGAGATGGTCGGCAGCCCTTCGGGCACCAGCACGATCTTGTAGCCGTTGCCGCCGGCCGCCCAGAACACCGCGCCCGCGGCCACCAGCAGCCACAGGTCCAGTCCGTACCTGAGCCAGGCGGGGGCTCGCCCGGAGATGCCGATCTCGCGCCGGGCGGTCGCGACGGTGAGGCCGCGGGCGTCCCGGATGGCCGGGACGAGCACGGCCAGGGCGGCGATGAGCAGCCCGGTCGCCGCCGCGCCGCCCTCCCAGTACGCCGCCGTCGCCGGAGTGGTCCCGAAGCGGCTCGACCCGAAGGCCAGCCATCCGGTGAGCGCGGCGAGGCCGAGCCCGGCCGCCGCTCCCACGATCCCGACGACCAGCGCCTCGGCGGCCGCGAGTGACAGCAGGGTCCTGCGGCTCGCGCCACGCGTGCGCAGGAGCGCCTGCTCGGAGCGGCGCCGCACGGCGCCGGAGCCGGTCACGGTGGCGGTGAGGAGCCCGGCCAGTACGGCGCCGGGGACCCCGAGGAACAGGAACAGTATCTGCGCGTACAACGCATCCTCACGAGCGGCGCCGAGCGCGGCCCCGAGGTTGTCGCCGACCTTGCCCGCTCCGGCCAGGCGCACCTCGAGGTTGCGCGCGCTGCCGGAGACCTTCGCGTAGGCCGCCGCCGGATCGTTCGGCAGGGCGTGGTCCAGGCGGGCGTGGAACTGGGTGTGGACCTGGTCCGGCCTGGCCTTGGCCACCGGATCGAAGAGCTTGTGCCAGGTGGCGGCGGGGAGCACGAGGATGTTGTCGGGCGGCGCCTGGGGCTGCGCGCCGACCGGTGCGCCGACCTTCTGGAAGAGCGAGTCCGCGTTCGGCAGGTCGACGACGCCGTCCACCCGTACTTGCGCGGCCGGCATCCCGGCGCGCTGCACGGTCAACGTGTCCCCCGGTGCGGCGTGCAGGTTGGCCGCGGTCTGCTGGGCGAGCAGTGCGCCGCCCCCGTTGCCGACGAGCGGGCGCAACTCACCCGGGAAGCTCGCGGCATAGTCGGCGGACAGCCCGAGCACCTGCCCGGCACCGGTCGTGAGGGTCTGCCCGCCCGTACGGGCCTGGAATCCGGCGGTCTGGGCGAAGTCCACCCGGCCGATCCGGGTCAGCCGGTGGTCCGCGCGAAGCGTGGGCTCGATGGAGGGAGAGCCTTCGATCTGCCAGTCCACGGGCACGCGGTCGACGGACCGCTGCGTCATGGAGGACTTGGCCGAGGACAGGAAGGTGCCCAGTGAGGCGAGCAGCGCCACGGCCGCCGCCACCCCGATCGCGGCCGCTACCAGCCGCGCCGCGCGGCGGGCCAGCAGGCCGCGGAGCCAGATCAGGATGAGCATGTCTCGTCCTCTCGCATTGTTCCGTCCCGCATGACCCATCGGCGTCGCAGCCGCTCGGCGATCCGCTCATCGTGGGTCGCCACCACCAGCGCAGCGTCCAGTTCGGAGGCGGCGTTGATGAGCAGGTCGATGACGGTCTGGGCGTGCTGCGAGTCGAGCTGGGCGGTCGGCTCGTCGGCGACGATCAGCCGGGGAGCGGTCGCCAGCACGCGTGCGACAGCCACCCGCTGGGCCTGTCCGCCGGACAGCTCCTCGGGGAGCCGGCCGGCGAGCTCGGCGATGCCCACCGACTCGAGCGCGGCCAGTGCCCTGGCCCGCGCGTCCTCCTGCGACACGTTGGCGAGGAGCAGCGGCAGGGCGACGTTGTCGGCGGCGTCGAGCGGCGGCAGCAGGCTCGGGCCTTGGAAGATCATCCCGATCAGCCCGGGCTCGCGCAGCGGGTGTCCCTCCAGCCCAGGCCACGCGATGGCCCCTTTGGTGGGTTCGTCCAGGCCGGCGATGAGGTGCAGGAGGGTCGACTTGCCGGAGCCCGAAGCGCCGATCACGGCGACCTGGTCCCGGGCGTCCAGCCGGCAGCTCACGTTGTGCACGGCCACCACAGAGGTGGATCCGCTCCCGTGGGTACGCGCCACGTCGGTCAGTTCTACAAGGGTCTTCAAACGATCTCTCCGTCCCGCAGAGTCACGGTGCGATCGGCCGCGGCCGCGACGGCGGCGCTGTGCGAGGCGACGATGACGACGGTGCCCTGTTCGGTCTGGTCGCGCAGCAGGCCGAGCACCCCCTGCTCGGTCTCGGCGTCCAGCTCCCCGGTCGGTTCGTCCGCCAGGAGGACGGCGGGACGGGCGGCCAGGGCGACCGCCAGCGCGGCTCGGGCGGCCTCGCCGCCGGACAGCCTGCTCGGCCGGCTGCCGGCCCGCTGCTCGAGCCGGAGCTGCGACAGCAGCTCGTCCGGCCAGGCCGGGTCATAGCGCCCGCTGATCCGCTGGGCGAGCTCGATGTTGCGTCGTACGGTCAGGTGCTCCACGAGGTTGCCGGACTGGAACAACACGCCGACGAGCCGGGCGCGCAGGGCCGCCCGCTCCCGTTCCGGCCGGTGGCTGATCCGGGTGCCGTCGATGCGGACGGTCCCGCCGTCGGGCTCGTCGAGCCCGGCCAGACACGCCATCAGGGTCGACTTTCCCGAGCCGGAGGGCCCGGTCACGGCGATGAAGTCCCCTGCTGCGGCGTGCAGATCCACGCCGAGCAGGGCCGCGGTCTCCTCGTCCCCGGCCCGGTAGAAGCGGTAGAGACGGGTGGCCTCGAGTGCCGGGCTCATGCGGTCCACCGGAACCCGTCGGAGACGGTGCGCCACGGGTCCACGTTGTCGGCGCTCACCGGTCCGGTGAGCGTGAGCACCGCCTGCCGCCCGCCCTTGAAGAACTCGTAACGCTCGACGGCGTCCCGCACGACCTTCCCGGTCACCGGGTTCGGCGTGCTGTCGGTCTCGTAGATCATGCGCACCGCGGTCCCGCCGTGCCGCTGTACGGCCTCGATCTTGCGGAGCTTGAAGTTGCGCGCGCCGGCCTGGATCTTCGGGAGCTCCTGAGCGCGGGCGGAGGCCGCCGTCGGAGCGGTCGGGGCCGGGTTGGTCTCGACCCGCACGGTGTTGAGCTTGTCGGTGAACGAGGCACCCGTCGTCAGGTCGGTGCGGGCCCAGCCTTCGGGCACCTTGACCTCATATCCGTGCGAACCGTACGGCACGTATTGCGTGCTGTCCGGAATGTCCCCGGAGGGGTTGGACTCGGTGGCGTTCGGCCGCGGTGCCCCAGAGGACGACGGGACCGTCGAGCCCCCGGTTCCGTGGCCCGCGGACTGCCCGCATCCCGCGAAGGCCAGTGCGGCGACGGCGGCGGCGATGGCCGTCACGGTCCTGCGCGCCGTGATCCTGCCGGGCGTGATCTTCGTCTGCGTAATGTGGTGGAGCATGCGCATGGCCCGGCTCCCAGCTAGATGTTATTTGCCGCCACGGTAGAAACCCCCCCCACATCGGCGGCTTAGCGCCGGGTTAGCCGGGCTTTACCTTCCAGATCTTCGTGTCCGGCGGAGGTCATCGCGCTTTCGCCCAAGGCCGCTGCCGATCGCTGTCCCTTGTCCGGGAGAGGAGGCGGAGCGAGGCGGCCGCAACGGTGCAGCGCGAGCAGGGCCAGCGCGCAGCCCGCGCCGGTCGCCGACAACGCCGCCCAGGGCAGCCAGGTCAATCCGGCCCGCGCCGCGCCGTCCCACACGTCACCGGTCAGCACGCTGCCCGCGGTCACCGCGACGCCGGACACGGTGGTGTAGAGCCCGTAGTGCGTGGCGATCAGCCGGCCGCGGGCCAGCGTGACGATGCCATCCATCTCGTACGGCGAGATCAGCACCATTCCGAGGGACAGCAGCGCGGCGGCCGCGAGGATCGGGGCGATGCCGAGGATCTCGCCGACCTCCTCGGGGCCGAAGGCGACGGCGTGCGGCTCCGCGTCGGCCATGAGCGGCAGGAAGGCCACGGCCATGACCGCGAGACCCGCCACGAGGGCTCCCGTGGGACCGATCCGCCGCCGCGTCCACGCCGTGATCGGCGACTGACCGAGGATCACGACCGCCGCGGACACCGCGAACATCTCGCTCAGCCCGGTGGTGTCCTCGTTACCGAGGGCACGGTGCATCGCCAGCGGGAGCGCCAGGTAGACCTGGAAGGACAGCAGGTAGGCCCCGCTCATCACCCCGGCATAAGCCCAGAACCGGCGGTTGCCCAGCACGGTCCGCCACCCCGCACCCCGGTGGCCGCTCGCCCGGGCCGTGTCGGGTGGAAGCGCGCGGGACTGCAGCAGGGTCAGCAGGAGGAAGGTCCCGGCCGCGACGGCGGCCACGAGCCCGAAGTCGATGGGGATCAGTGCCACGCCGATCAGCGGACCCAGCAGCAGACCCGTCTGCCCGGCCACGTTGAACAGCGCGAACGCCTCGGCTCGGCGTTCTCCGGCCGCGGTGGCGAGATAGCCTCGGACTCCGGGATCGAACAGTGCGCCCGCGAAGCCGGTGGCGGTCGCTCCCGCCACCAGTACCGGGAGAGTGCCGGCCCACCCGAGCAGCGCGAATCCGAGGGTACGAAGGCCGCATCCGGCGACAATGGCCCTCTTGTAGCCGAATCGATCCGCCAAACCGCCGCCTGCCAGGCATAATCCGCGTTGACCGGCGTTGCGTACGCCCATCACCAGCCCCACCGCCGCCGCGCCCAGTCCCAGGGTGTGGGTCAGATGACCGGCGAGGTACGGCATCAGCATGTTGAAGCCCAGTTTGACGGTGAACTGGTTGACCAGCAGGAGCTGAACGCGCCGGTCGAAGGAACGTGCCTGACGCCACAGCTTCCTCATGTGAGCTCCGCCGGGGACAACGGAACGTCGGTCTGCGTTGTGTGCATGGGGCAGTGCTCCCGAGCGGTAGGACGCCTCGGCGTGAGGTCGCCATGGGTGACGAGATGACTACCGAACGTAGTCGCGCGAGGGTGAGTGAAGGCTCATCGCCGAGTTAGCGGTTCCCTTACCTGGAAAAGTGAGGAGCTGATTTCTACGTTCATGTAGAATTTCGTCACGGTTTCGGCGGCGTTGACCCGGACCGTGGGCAGATGCGCGCGCGGATGAGACGCGCGTACAAATGATCAGCCGTACCTTAGGGGGCGCTTCATGGTGACCGTGGCCAATGACCTAGCCGGACCGGTTGGAGCGCATAGCACGCAGTTCGACGACGGCGCCTATCAGGCGATGGTCGGACTGGCCCGGCATACGGCCTCACTGAACGGATTCATCAACTGGTGGAGCGACTACGGAATCGCTCTCTTCCTCGTGCTCGCGGCGGTGTGGGCGTGGCGGGCGCGCGGCAGGGGCATGGCCGCGCAGGCTTCGGTGCTCTGGGTGCCCGGGGCGATGGTGACCGCCTTCGTGATCAGTGCGCTGATCAAGCTCGCGATCAGTGAGCAGCGCCCCTGCCGGGTCATCCCGGTCGGCCATATCGTCGCGGTCTGTCCCGGCGCCGTCGACTACTCGTTCCCGAGCAACCATTCGGTGCTCGCCGGGGCCGCCGCCCTCGCGGTATGGGGGCTCGACCGCCGGCTGGGGATCATCGCCGTTCTCAACGCGGTGTTCATCGCCTTCTCCCGCGTCTACATCGGTGTGCACTACCCGCACGACGTGGTGGCGGGTCTCCTGCTCGGCAGCCTGGTCGCCTGGATGGGGTGGCGGATCCTCCGTGCCATCACGGTCCGGCGAGCGGCCGTGGCACACTGACCCTCAAGACCGGGGTCAACAACGACATGTTGCGAGGAAAGCTGCCATGGCGGGCAATAGCCGACAGCGTGCGGCAGGCGTGCTCAGGTCCGAGGTCATGGCGGTGCTGCACCAAGCCGGCCGGGCGCTGACCCCAGGGGACGTGCAGCAGCACCTGGGCGGCGACCTGGCGTACACCACCGTGGTGACGATCCTGTCCCGGCTGCACGCGAGCGGTCTGCTGGTCCGTAGCAAGGTCGGGCGCTCCTACACCTACGCTCCGGTGTCGGACGAGCCCGGCCTGGCGGCCCGGCGAATGCGCCAGGTCATGGAGCGCGAGCCCGACCCGGACGTGGTGCTGGCCCGGTTCGTGGACGCCCTCTCCGATCGGGACGAGCGGTTGCTCCGGGAGCTGCTCGAAGACCGCGATGGTGACTGAGCGGCTTCTCGCGGAGATCAGGGTGGACCTGGACGGGGTCCTTCCTCTGGTGCTTCCGCTCATCGCCGCATGGGCCGCTCGCCCCCTGTCGGAGCGGCTGCCTCCTCGTACGGCCACGTGGGTCCTCACGGCGGTGGCGACGGGCCTCGCGGTGACCGGGGCCATCGCGCTGGCCGTGCCGGTCCTCGGCGGGGCTCTCCGGCTCCCGGACGTGGCCGCCCTGGGGCATCTGTCGCCCCGGACGCTGCGCCATGCCGAGCTCTCCAACGGCCTGCTGGCCTGCACCTCGGGCATGGTCCTCGCCGCGAGTCTCGGCGCGGCGATGTGCGCCGCACTCCGCCAGGCACGGGCGCTGCTGGGGGCCCGCCGTGCCGCGCGGGCACTGCCCGGCGCCGGAGTCCTTGCCGTGATAGACGACGACTCGGTTGAGGCCTTCGCCTTGCCCGGGCGCCCCGGACGGGTGGTCGTCTCGGCCGGCATGCTGGCCGTCCTGGACCCCGCGGAACGGCGTGCCCTGCTGGCGCACGAGCATGCCCACCTCGACGGCCACCACCATCTGTTCCGCGCGGCCGTCCGGGTGGCCGTCGCGGCCAACCCGCTGCTCTGGCCGCTCAAGCAGGCCATCGGCTACACGACCGAGCGGTGGGCCGACGAACACGCCGCGGCGGTGGTCGGTGACCGCCGCCGGGCGGCGCAGGCCATCGGCAAGGCGGCACTCGCCCACGGCCGCAGGCCGAGCCCGCGCCATGCCGGCGCGCTGGGCATCGGCTCCGCACCGGCCTGGATGGCCTCGTGGGCCGGCCCGGCGGGAAGGGGCTGGGCGGGAAGGGGCTGGGTGCGGACGGGACCAGTGCCGCGCCGGGTGGCCGCGCTCCTGCGCCCCGCTCCGCCGCGGCGCGCCGGGCTGGCCGTGGTCACCGTCGCGCTGCTGCTGACGTCGGTCGTGGCGGTGCACGACGGAGCGGCGGATCTGCACCAGCTGATCGAGCACGCCCAGGTTCACCGGCTCGGCCGCTCCGGTTAGCCCCGGCGAGCGGACACCGCGGGATCCTCTTGTTCCGCGCTCGGGTCGGTGGCCGGCAGCAACAGCGTGAAGATCGGCGGCGCCGGGCGCCGCAGCACCAGACGCCCACCCTCGGCCTCGGCGAGTGAGCGGGCCAGGGCGAGCCCGATGCCGTGGCCGTTTCCGTTGGAGCTGCGGCGCAGGAAGATGTCCTCACTGTCGGCCACCCCGGGCCCCTCATCCGACACGTCGATGGCCAGCCCGGATCCCACGTCCCCGGCCTCGACGGTGATGCGGCCGTCGCCATGGGTCGCGGCGTTGTGGACCAGAACGTCGAGGATCTGCTTGATCGCCGATGGGACCGAATGTACCTCGGGAAGGGGATGCTGGACCGCGATGGTCAGCGGCCGGCCGGCCGCGGCCAGCGAGCCATGCCAGCGGTCCCGGAGATCCTCGAGGAGCGCGGCGGTGTCGAGCCGCTGACGCTCGGGGCCGGCGTCGCGGGCGAGGCGGAGCAGGTCGTCGATGATGTCCTGCAGGTGTTCGCCCCGCTCGACCGCCGTCCTGATGGTGGCACTCAAATCGGCGCCGGGTCGCTCCAGCGCCGATTCGAGCCCGAGCAGCAACCCGGTCAGCGGTGTGCGGAGCTGATGGGAGACGTCCGCGCTGAACGCGCGTTCACGGTCGAGCACCGACCCGAGGCGCCGCGCGGTGGCCTCGAGCGCCACCTCGGCCGCCTGCACCTCGCGGATCCCGGACGCATTGGCCCTGATGGTGAAGTCGCCCTCGCCGAGGTCCTGAGCAGCCCGGGTGAGCCGTTCCAGGGGCCCGGCGAGCCGGCCCGCCTGGTGGCGGGCCAGCGCGGCCCCCAGCAACATGACCGTCAGCGCCAGCGCGGCCATCAGCAGCCATGCCTGCCGGGTCCGCTCGGTGACGACGTGGGCGGGCATGGCCACCCGGACGATCGCCCTGGGGTGGTCGTCGCTGGGGATGGGGGCCGACACGGCGAGCGCGCCATGCTCGATGGCCTGATGGACCCGGCCGTCGGCCGCGTCTCGCGCCGCCTCGGAGCGGGCCGGCCCGTCTCCGGTGATGCGGTCGCCCCGGGCCCGGTAGATGCCCACCGTGAGCTTGGGGTGCAGTCCCTTCGGGAGGCGTACGGGACGCGGATGAGTCGCTTCGTCGTCCGGCGCCGCGGCGGCGACCCGGGTGGCGTCCCGCTCGAGCGCCGTGACGGCCTCGCCGCGGTAGAGCCGCTGGACGACGAGGCCGAGTGGAATCGCGAACAGGACTACGGCCAGAGCGGTGATTCCGGCGATGGTCGTGCGGAGTTGCCTCCGCAACGGGGTGCCTCGTGTCGCTGAGGTGGTGCGCGGTGGTGCCGCGCCGGGTGATGTGCCGCCAGATGGTGTCGTGCGTGAGCGCCGGATCACAATGCGAGCCTCCCCCATGCAGGGTAAGCGCGAGCGTAACCGGACAGAGCCCGGCCGAGGGCCCCGCGCGGTGACATTGCGAGGTGGGTGAACGGGCCGCTTACCTGGCCCTGTCTACGATCGGGGCATGGCAGGAGCGCATGTACTGGTGGTGGAGGACGATGAGGCGATCGGCACCGAGCTGACCGAGGCGCTGATCGGCCAGGGGTACGAGGCCGGGTGGGCCGCGACCGGGGAGGAGGCCCTGCGGCTCGCGGCGCGGCAGTCCCCGGAGCTGATCCTGCTCGACCTGGGACTGCCGGACATCGACGGCGTGACGCTGTGCCGGCGGCTGCGCAGCAGCCTGCTGGACACGATCATCGTGGTGCTGACGGCACGAACGCTGGAGTTCGAGGTGGTGGTCGCGCTCGATGCCGGCGCGGACGACTATCTCACCAAGCCCTTCCGGCTGACCGAGCTGATGGCCCGGCTCCGGGCCCATCTGCGCCGCAGCGCCGCGCGGCCGGACGAGCGGTTCGTCACGGTGGGGCGGTTGCGCCTCGACCTGGCCGCGCGGAGGGCGACGATCGACGACGCCGAGGTGGTGCTGCGGCCCAAGGAGTTCGACCTCCTGGCCTGTCTCGCGGGCCGGGCCGGGCAGGTCGTGACACGAGAGGACCTCATCGACGAGGTGTGGGACGTGAACTGGTTCGGTCCTACGAAGACCCTCGACGTCCATGTCTCGGCGCTGCGCCGCAAGCTCGGCCAGCACGGGGAGGGAGCCTTCCGGATCACGACCCTGCGCGGCCGCGGCTATCGCTACGAGGCCGGCTGACCGCGGGCCGGGAGAGGTCGCGGCGCGGGTGCGGAGCGCGCCCAGGGACGCGCTCCGCGTGCCATGCCGGTGCACACCGCACACCGCGCTCGCTGGCCTTACCTGTCGACCGCGCTCTCTTTGCCCTTACTTCTTTACCGTGATGCCGCCGGGGACATCGCACCGATTGACACCGTCAGTGATCCAGACCGGATGACGTCCCGGTGGCTGGGAAACGGTAAAAGCCATCCGGACGTGGCCATTCTTGTCGATGCGCTGTGGCGAGTTGACCTTTGAGCCCTCGATCCACAGCTGGGCGGTTTTCCGGGGGCGAAGTCCGCTGCCGAGCGCCTGTACGTGCTCGCCCTTCCGGACATCGGCGGCCTTCAGCGAACAGGCCCGGACCGGCGCACTCGAGTGTCTCGGAGCCCCGGCCGTCTGATCGCTGTGGCCGCTGGCCTCCGCCGCGGCGATACTGGGGAGCGCGGCCAGCGCGAGCGACGCCGGCGCGGTGAGGAGCGTGAATGTCATTACCTTGGTGCTGAGCGCTGGACGTGCCATTTTCGTTTCCTTCGCCTAGACAAGTAGGTTTGCTGCTCCTGTGGCTGAATCGGGCATATAGGGTGTAATTCACCCGGACTATCGCACCTCTTTGTGGTTTCCATTCATGCCCGAAAGCGGTACACCCACTCTTGATTTCCGTGACGCGCGTAGTCAACACGCCGCCTCCCGCTGGTTAATGGCTTATTGCATTCGCTTGGCACGCGGACGACCGTTCAGCGCCCCGAACCGGACGCGGCGTTTAGCTACGGATGTAGTTACGGGCGTTCACATCGATCCGATGTCACGGGGTAGGGCCAGGGCCGTGGGCAAGGGCGGCGGAGCGCCAGATCACCCCGGTGAGCTGCGCCCGCGCACCTGGTGGCAGGTGATCCGGCGCACTGTGGCGGAGTTCCGCGCGGACGACCTCATGGACTGGGCAGCGGGGCTGACGTTCTACGGCCTGCTGTCGTTGTTCCCCATGCTCATGGTCGCGGTGTCGCTCCTCAGCCTGTCAGGGACGTCGGGCACCCGGACGCTCTCGGAGAACGTACGGCATATGGCGCCAGGCCCGGTCCGGAGCACACTGACCGGCGCGATCGAGAGCTTGCGCGGCGCCGCCCCGACGGCCGGTGCCACTGCCGTCGTGGGCCTGGCCGTGGCGCTGTGGTCCGCGTCGCGTTACACCGCGGCCTTCATCCGGGCTGTGAACGCCGTCTATGAGGCGCCGGAGCGGCGGCCTGGGTGGAAGCTCGTCTGGCTGCGCGTGGGGCTGACCGCGCTCCTGGTGATCCTGGTGACCGTCAGCACTCTGGCCGTGACCTTCACCGGCGGGCTGGCGCACCGGCTCGGCCGGATGCTGGGGCTCGGCTCGGCCGTCGTGACCGCATGGAACATCCTCAAATGGCCGTTCCTCGGATTGATCATCGTCTTGGTCCTCGCGGTCCTCTACCGGGTGGCCCCGAACGTCCGGCAACCGGGCTTGCGCTGGGCCACCCCAGGCGCGGCGCTGGCGGTCCTCGTCTGGGCGATCGCCTCCGCGGGTTTCAGCGTCTACGTCTCCCACGTCGCCTCCCTCAACCGGATCTACGGGCCGCTGGCAACGGTGGTGATCTTCCTCATGTGGCTCTGGCTGTCCAATATCGCGATCCTGCTCGGCGCCGAGTTCGACGCCGAGCTCAGGAAGGTGCGCATGGGCGCTCGTCCCGGTCAGCCGATGTAGCGGCGGGCCGGCGAGGTCCGCTGGGGCTCCTCCAGGAGGCGCAGGCCCTGCTCCACGTGTGCGGGCACGACCCGCCGCTCGCGGACCACCCAGGGGAGCCCTGCCAGGGCCGCGGCCACCGCCACAGCGCTGGCCCGGTCCCGTGGCACGGAGCGAAGAACGGCCGCAGTGCGCCGTAGCGCGTCCCAGGCGGGGCGGCGCAGCCATGCCGTCCACAGGGTGTTGCGGATGCCGAGCTTGCGGCGCTGGCGGGGATCACGCAGCTTCGAGGCCGCGTGGTGCACGACCACGTCCTCTGCCCAGCACATCCACCAGCCCTGAGCGGCCAGGTCGAGGCTGAGGAGCTCTTCCTCGCCGCTGAGCCACAGCCTCGGCGAGAAGCCCCCGGCCGCGCGGAAGGCGGTGACGCGCAGCATGGAGGCTCCGGCCAGGATGCTGAGCAGGGCCGGGCCGGGCAGCCAGTCCGGCGCGGGCAACGGCGAGTGGCGGAGTTCGGGCGTGATCGGGTCCTCACCGAGATGGGGTTCGACCAGGATGCGACCCGTGACCGACGCGAGCCGGGGATGTGCGTCCAGCAGGTCGGCGGCCCGGGCCATCGCGCCCGGCTCCCACCATGTGTCGTCGTCACAGAAGGCGACATAGGCGGTCCCGACGGTTTCGACGCCCACGTTGCGTCCTACCGCGCCGAGATTGGCGGCGCTCCGGATGAGGCGCACCTCGGGATGGACCGCGGCGATGGCCTCGGCGGTGCCGTCCGCGGACCCGTTGTCCACCACGACGATGGGTGCGCCCTCCGGCAGCGCGGTCATGTGGCCGAGCGTGCGAAGGACCTCGGCCTGCCGGTTCCGAGTGATCATCACAACCGTCAGCCGGTCATCGGTCACGACGACGTGGCCTCGATGAGGCGGGCCGCCTGCTCCACCGCGTACGGGAGCCTGCGGCGGCGCAGCAGTGCGGACGGCAGCCGGCGAAAGGCGCCGGCCAGCGCGGCACGGGATCCGGGGTCCTGGACACCCCGGCCCGCGAGCCGGACGGTGTCCCGCAGCGCGATCCTCGCCGGACGGCGTAGCCATGCGGTGAGCAGGTCGTTGCGCATTTCGGTCCTGCGTCTCCAGTCCGACGGCGGCCTGATCGGCGACGGCTCGTGCACGGCGACGGCCTCGGGGACGTAGCAGCTGCTCCAGCCGAGGGCGGCGAGATCGTAGGCCAGCAGCCGTTCCTCCCCGATGAAGAACAGCACCTCGCTGAACCCGCCCGCCTCCAGGAACGCCCGGCGGCGTACCACCGAGGCGCAGGCGAGGAACCCCAGGACCGGCGGGCCGGGGAGACCGTCCTGCTGCCGCAGCGGTGTCGCGGCCAGTGCCTCGTTGATCGGGTCGGGTGCGCGATCGGCCCCCACCAGCGTGCGGGCGGCCAGCAGCCCCAGGCGCGGATGTCCGGCGAAGGTGCCCGCGGCGTGGCGCAGGGCGCCCGGATCCCACCACGAGTCGTCGTCGCTGAAGGCCACATAGGGCGTCACCGCCGCACGTACGCCGACGTTGCGGCCGAGCGCTCCGAGGTTCCTGCGCAGGCGCACCAGGCCGACCTCCGGGAAGCGGGCCCCTACCTCGTCGGCCGTGCCGTCCGAAGAGGCGTTGTCGACCACGATGACCGGCGGGCTCTCCGGCAGGGCGCGGAGCCGCTCCACCGTGCGTAGCAGCTCACCACGGCGGTTCCGGGTGGCGATGACGACCGTGACGGGGATGCCGCCGGCCGGCACGGCCTCGGGTGCACTGGTCTCCGGTCCGCTCATCTCGACCCCCAGACGCCGAGGCGGTGTGCCAGGAGGACTACCCGGCGGGCTCCGGGCGAACCTCCGAAGGACCGGCCGGGCGGTCGCCTTCGCGGTGGTAGGGGCACTCCGGCATCACCGCGTGGCCTGGCACAGGACCTGGTTCCAGTCATCGAGGAAGCGGGCCAGGCCGTAGCGGGACAGGGCGGCTTCGCGGGCCGCCTTGCCGAGCTCCGCGGCCTCTCCCGGGTCGCTGAGGAGCCGGCGGAGGGCGTCCAGCAAGGTCTGCGGCCGGGTGGAGATCACCCCGCAGCCAGGCGGCACCGCCTCCACGGCCTCGGTCGTCGCCAGCGCCACGACCGGCATGCCGAGGTGCATCGCCTCGATCAGCGACAGGCCCAGTGAGGTCCACCGGATCGGGTGGAGATAGACCCGGCGGCGCGCGAGCTCGGTCAGCATCCGGCTCTGCGGCAGATCCTCGAAGACCCGCAGCCCGCACAGCCCGGTCAGCTGAGGGAGGCCGGTGACCCGCATCCCGAATATGTCCAGCGGGACCTCGGCGGCGAACACCGGCAGCAGGTCCGTGCCGACGTATCGCCGTCGCCGCACCGGGTCGTTGATGACGACCGCGCCGCGCGCCAGCTCGCCGGTCCAGTGCGCGCCCGGATCGACGATGCCGTGCTCCACGACCCGGGTGGGCGTGCTCCCGGCGTCCCAGAAGAGCGCGTTGAAGTGGGTGACATGGACCAGGAGCAGATCCGGCCGGTCGCTCATCGGGTGCCGGGACAGCGGGACGTCTCCCCATGGGGCGTTGTGCTCCAGGTAGACGGCCGGCACGTCCCGGCCCGGCCGGCGTCCGAGCCAGCGGCGCGCCAGCTCCTCCTCGTGCGGGCGCTGCAGGACGACGACATCGATGTCCTCCGCCCGCAGCCCTTCCGGTGGCACCTCGACGACCGAGGACGGCCAGTGCCACGTGCGCGCCCGGCCCCGGCCGTCCGGGCCGCGTCCCGGTAGCACCGGGACCACGTAGGTGTGCGGGCCGCGCACGAACGCGGTGGTCCACGAGCCGTGCACATGCCAGATCAGGACCCGCACGGGGTCACCTCCGCGGTGAGCTTCTCCACCGCGTCCGCGGCCTCGGCGCCGGTCACCCCGGCCAGGCAGGGGTGACCCTCCACCGGGCAGATCCGGGCCCGGGTGCTGCGGCAGCCGGCGTCCTGGTCGCCCAGCAGGACGTGCGGCACGCCGTACGGCGCCCAGCGCGCGGCCGGGACCACGGGCGCGAACAGCGACACCACCGGAGTCCGCACCGCCGCCGAGAGGTGGGCCGGACCGGTGTTGCCGACGACCACGGCCCTGGCACCGGCCAGCACTCCGGCGAGCTCGCCGATGGTCGTGCGCCCGCCCAGGTCGAGGCCGCTGGTGCCGGCGACGGCGGCCGTCAGCGCGCGCTCGGAGCCGCCGCCGGTCACGACCACCCGGAGGCCCCGCCGGGCCAGCTCGGTCACGGCCTCGGCGCAACGCCGTGCCGGCCACTGCCGCGCGGGTGCCGAGGCGCCCGGGTGCACGACGACGTACGGTCCTTCGCCGCTGAGGTGCCGCACGTCCGGCAGTGGCGCGCGCACCGACAGCAGCCCGTCGTCGCCGGCGGGCAGCCGAAAGCCCGCGGCGATCGCGAGTGACAGCCCGCGTTCGGCCTCGGGCAGGTCCTCGTCGGCCCGGTGCCGCAGGTCCAGGAGTGCTCCCGGATAGTCCACGCTGATCGCGGCGATGCGCCGTACGCCCGCCAGGCGCAGGACCAGAGCCGTCGGCAGCGGAGACTGGTGGAAGGAGGTCAGGATCAGCGCGTCGTCGTAGCCCGGCGCCGCGAGCCGGTCGGCGAGCGCCAGTATCTCCGCGCGGCGTACGGGCGGCGGGTCGAGCACCACCCACGGCGACCGCCAGACCACGATCTCGTCGAGCCCCGGCAGCAGCCTGGCCGCGGCCTCCCCGTGCGGCCCGGCCAGCAAGGTGACCCGGCTGCGATGCGCTGCCACCGCTCGTACGGCCGGTCCGGCGAGGAGCACGTCGCCCATGCTGTCGAGGCGCACCACGAGAGCCCGGCCGTGGCGGTGGCCCGTCATCGAGTGTCCCCGGTCATGGCCATACCGATCGGCCGGGGCCTTCGGCCAGCGCGAATCGCGCGGCGTCCTCGAGCCCGTCCGCACTCCGCACACCTTCGGGAGCCGCCCATCCCGCACCCGCCGTGGTCAGGAGCACCGAACGCACCCCGGCGGTACGGACCGCGGGCAGGTCCGTGCCGGCGTCGCCGACCAGCACGCACTCGTGCGGCCGAACGCTCAGGTCCGCGGCGGCCCTCTCCACCGCGCCGGGCCCGCGCTCGTCGCACGCGCAGTCCTCTGGCGTCCCGTAGGGGCACACCTGCCAGGTGTCGAACGGGCCGAGCACCCTGGCGAGCCGCCGCTCGGCCTCCGCCCCGTAGTTCGCGAAATGTGATGACCGGACGGACACCGAGCCGACCCGGACGCCCCGCGCCCGGAGCAGGTCCAGCGCCTCCCGCGCCCCGGCAGACGGCACGACCCGGGCGTCTCCGCGGTGGCCCCGGGCGAGCGTGCCGTACAGGTCGAACAACACCGCCCGTGCGGGGCCCGGCCACGGACGGGCGCCGCGGCAGGTCCAACGCCCTCGGGCCCAGTGCCAGACGGCCGCCGGCGGGATCACGAGGCTGGTCACGGCCATGGCCGCGACCTCGCGGGCGTCCCGTGGCCCGGGCCTGATCCGTGCCGCCGCGAACTCGGCGATCCCGGTCAGCGCCGCCGCCGCGGTGAGGCCGGACCACCTCCGTCTTCCGCAGAGGGCCAGCGCGCCGGCGCCGAGCCCGGCCGCGGTGATCGCCAGATGCCGGTGCCGGCGGCCCGCCGGGCTGTCCGCCCGGGCCCGCCAGTCAGGCCCGTGCAGGGCCGTCATGAGAGCGTCGTCCGCATTGCCGGCCTGTGCCCTGACGCTGACCCACGGGGACGCCGGCCGCACGGGATGGACCGTGTGCCGCGCGCCGATCTCCAGCCGCCATCCGTCCGCGAGGAGCCGTAGCGCCAGGTCCGCGTCCTCACGGAAGGCGCGCCGGAACCGTTCGTCGAACCCGCCGGCCTCGACGAGGGCTTCGCGGCGGTAGGCCATGTCGGCGGTCGCCCAGCGGGCCCGGGCCAGTCCGGCTGTGACCCGTTCCCAGTCGGTCGGACGCCGTCCGGCCGGCAGCGGGACCGTGATGCGGCCCTGCACACCGGCCACAGGGGGCGGCCGCTCGGCCAGGTCGGCGGCCAGTTCGGCCCGCCAGCCGGGCCCTACCCGCACGTCGTCGTCCAGGAACGCCACCCAGGGCGTGCGGGTGCGCCGCCAGCCGAGGTTGCGGGCGGCCGCGGGGCCGCGGCCGCCGGAGACGACGACCTGCACCTCTGTCAGGCCGGCCAGCCAGGGAGGCACCTGGATCGGCGGACCACCGTCCGGGCGGTCGTCGACGAGCACGACGCGCTGCGGCACCGGCCCTCCCGCCGCCGCGAGGGCCTGCAGGCATGCCGTCAGGCAGGGCCGGGAGAGCGTCGGGATGACGACCGAATAACGAATCATCGTCGCACCGTGAACGCTCCGATGGCCAGCAGATCGACGGGGCTGGAGCCGAAGCACTCCAGCGCGTCCCGGATGTCGTCGACCATCGGGCGTCCGGCGGTGTTGAGGCTCGTGTTCACCAGCACCGGGAGACCCGTACGCCGCTCGAAGGCGTCCAGCAGCCGCGTGACCAGCGGCTGCTCCACGGGATTGACGGTCTGCACCCGTGCGGTGCCGTCCACGTGGACCACGGCCGGGATGCGGTCGCGCCATCGGGGCGTCACGTCGTGCACGAACAGCATGTACGGGCTCGGCAGCGGCCCCCGCCCGAAGATCTCGCCGGCGCGGTCGAGCCGCACCATCGGCGCCACCGGGCGGAACCGCTCGCGGCCCTTGACCTCGTTGAGCCGGTCGAGATTGGCGCGCCGGCCGGGATGCGCCAGCAGCGACCGGTGTCCGAGTGCGCGTGGGCCGAACTCGCTGCGGCCCTGGAACCAGGCGACGATCCCGTCGGCGGCGAGGACCTCGCCCGCCTGCTCGGCCACGTCGGCAGGGCGCTCGAAACGCACTCGTGCCCGGCGCAGCGCCACTTCGATGGCGCGGTCGTCGAAGCCCCTGCCCAGGTCGGCTCCGTTCATGGACCACGCGGGGTCGCCTGCCTCGGCGGCCAGGTGCAGCGCGGCGCCGAGCGCGGTGCCGGCGTCCCCGGCGGCCGGTTGCACCCACACGTCCTCGAAGGGCCCGCAACGTGCCAGGAAGGTGTTGGCCACGCAGTTCAGGGCCGTGCCGCCGGCCATGACCAGTAGCCGGTCGCCGGTGCGCGCGTGGAGCCAGCGGGCGAGCTCCAGCAGGACCTCCTCGAGCCGCCGTTGCACACTGGCCGCGAGGTCGGCATGCGCCTGACCGAGACGGTGGCCGTCGCCGTCGCCGTCGTCCGCTCGGTCGCGCGGACACGCCGGCGCGAACTCGGACCAGTCGATCGGCTCGGTGACGAAGCCTCCGTGTTCGTCGGGTCGTACGGCCGCCCGCAGCCGGTCGAGATGGCGTGGCTCTCCGTACGACGCGAGCGCCATCACCTTGTACTCGTCGCTGGAGCGCAGAAAGCCCAGGTGCGTGGTGAGCTCCTCGTACATCAGGCCCAGGGAGTGCGGCAGCTCCTGGCCGGCCAGGACCTCCAGGGCGCCGTCGGTGTAGCGGCCGGCCAGGTGCGAGTGCCGCTCGCCGCGGCCGTCGCAGACCAGAACGCTGCAGACCCGATCCCGGACGGCGAGCGCCGCCGAGGCGGCATGCGCGACATGGTGGGGTACGAACCGTACGCGCGCGGGGTCCAGGCCGGGCAGGACGTCGGCGAGGAAACGCGGCGCGTGATAGGCGAACTCAGTGCGCAGCGGGTCCCATGGATCGTCGAGGCCGGACTCTGCCACCGGGAGCACCAGGGACGGGTCGTAGGAGAAGCCGACCAGATCCAGCCGGTCAGGGGACAACCCCGCCTGGTCGAGACACCACCGCGCCGCCCGGGCCGGCTGTTCCCACGCGGAGAACGGAACGGGCCGCTTTCCGTGCTTGCGGCGGCTGAAGCGTTCCTCTTCGGCGGCCGCCACGACCTGCCCGTCGATCACAAGGGCCGCTGCCGGATCGTGGAAGATCGCGTTGATACCGAGTATGTACACGAGACGTCCCCCTCGTCCCGAATCGCCGCCGATCCGACGGGAACCGGCAGCGCTCTCGTCCTGCCCCACCAGTGGCCTGGCGAAACAAGGCGGCGGCCGGCGTGCGTCTCACCGGCTGCGGGGTAGGGGCTGCGCATGCGGGTGCTGTTGACCGGCTGGTTCAGCTTCGTGCACGGCGAGGTCACGGCTGGGGACGCCCTGGCTCTGGCGGCCGTGCACGGGCGGCTCGTCCGCGCCGGGATCCCCTGTGAAACAGCGTGGAGCCCGGTGTTCCGGCCGGACGGGATGTCCCTCGACGACGCGCCGCCGAGCCGCTACAGCCACCTGGTCTTCGTCTGCGGACCTCTGCATGGGCCGTTGGTCAGCGAGTTGCACACGCGCTATGCCGCGTGCCGCCGGATCGCCGTCGGGGTGTCGGTCATCGATCCGGCGGACCCGGCCGTCCGCGGCTTCCACCTCGTGCTCGCCCGGGACGTGGCCGGGGACGTCCGCACAGGTGAGCGGGACCTGGCGGCGGTGCCGGGCACGCGGGCCGTCCCGGTCGTCGGGGTGATCCTGACCGCGGGGCAGGGGGAGTACGGGCGGCGCCGCAGGCACGCGCTCGTGTCGGGGCGCCTGACCCGGTGGCTCCAGGGGCGTGACTGCGCCCGAGTTCCGCTGGACACGCGGTTGGACAGCGGCGACTGGCGGCTGTGCGCCACGCCGGACGCGTTCGCCTCCATCGTCGCCCGCCTCGATCTCGTCGTCACCACCCGGCTGCACGGCCTTGTGGTGGCACTGCGGCAAGGGGTGCCGGCCCTGGCCGTCGATCCGGTGGCCGGAGGCGGCAAGGTCACCGCGCAGGCGGCGGCCTGGGACTGGCCTGCCGTGCTCGGCGCGGACGACCTGGCCGGCGGCCGGGAGACCGAGCTGCTGCGCGCCCGGTGGGACTGGTGCCTGTCGGAGCAGGGCCGCCGGGCGGCGCACGACCGCGCGGGGCGCGGGACCAGCCCGCTGCTCCGGGCCCTCGTGGAGGAACTGCGGAACTGACCCGTTCTCGGGTCATCGCGGCCGGGGCCGGCGAGGTGCAGCGCCCTTCGTGGGGTTTTGAGCTAGCGCCGTGCGGAAAGGGGTTTACTACGTGCTTTGCCCAAAAGGCATATCCCACGCCCGATATCGGGCGCGGCGCGGACCTGGGCCGGCCTCTCGGGGGAGCGGGGGACACAGGGTCCGTTCCGTGGCGGTCCATACGTTTCTCCGCGCCGAGGAGAGTCTATTGATCATCCACATGGTTTCCGAACATGCCAGCCCGCTGGCGGCGCTGGGCGGGGCGGATGCCGGGGGGCAGAACGTCCACGTCGCGGCGCTGGCCACGGCGCTCGGCCGCCGCGGGCACGAGGTCACCGTTTACACCCGGCGCGACGGCGCGCTGGCCGGCCGGATAGCGCTGGGCCCGGGCGTCACCGTGGAGCACGTGGCCGTGGGCCCGTCCCGGCCGATCCCCAAGGACGAGCTGCTGCCCTACATGAGCGACTTCGCCGGCCACCTCGGCCGCCGCTGGCGCACCGATCGGCCCGACATCGTGCACGGCCACTTCTGGATGAGCGGGCTCGCCGCACTCGCCGCCACCCGGGATCTGGCCCTCCCGGTCGTGCAGACGTTCCACGCGCTCGGCGTCGTGAAGCGCCGGCACCAGGCGGTCATGGATACGAGCCCGCCCGAGCGGGTCCGGCTGGAAGCCCAGATCGCCAGGCAGGTGGATCTGGTGATCGCCACCTGCACCGACGAAGTCCGTGAGCTCTGCGCGCTCGGGGTCCGGCGCGAGTCGGTGACCGTGGTGCCCTGCGGGGCCGACCTCGCGCGGTTCCGGCCGGACGGCCGCGCCGCGCCGCGCGGCGACCGGATGCGGATCCTCAGCGTCGGCCGTCTCGTGCCGCGCAAGGGTGTCGACACGGTCATCGAGGCCATGGCCGGCGTGCCGGGAGCCGAATGCGTCATCGCCGGAGGACCCGCCCCCGGCGAGCTGGAGCTGGATCCGGAGGTGCGCAGGCTGCGCCGGCTGGCCGAGGCCCACGGCGTCGCCGACCGCGTGGTCTTACTCGGGCGCGTCGAGCACGACGACGTTCCGGCGCTGATCCGCTCGGCCGAGGTCGTGGTGACCGTGCCCTGGTACGAGCCGTTCGGCATCGTGCCGGTGGAGGCGATGGCCTGCGGGAGGCCGGTGGTCGCGTCGGCCGTCGGAGGACATCTGGACACGATCGTCGACGAGGTGACGGGACTGCACGTCCCGCCGCGCGATCCCGTGGTGCTCGCCCGCGTGCTCCGCCGGCTGCTGGCGGACGGACGCCGCCGGACGGCCCTCGGCCGCGCCGCCGCCGAGGACGCGCACAGCCGTTACTCCTGGGACCGCATCGCCGCGCGCACCGAAGCGCTGTACGAGCGCATGATCGCCCCTGCCGCACCGCGGCCGGCGGCGGCGAAAGGGGAAGGTCATGACCGACGCACATCTCGCCCGGCTGGAAGTGGCATTGCGGCAGTTTGAGCGGCAGGCGGCCACGGTCTCCGACTGGGGGCGGCGGCTCGCTGCGGTGCTCGAGGCCGGCGGGCGGTTACTCGCCTGCGGCAACGGCGGCAGTGCCGCCCAGGCCCAGCACCTCACCGCCGAGCTGGTGGGCCGGTTCGAGGACGAGCGGCGCCCCTTCGCGGCGTTACCCCTGCACGCCGACACCTCGACGCTGACCGCGATCGTCAACGACTATGGCGTCGAGGAGCTGTTCGCCCGGCAGGTGCGCGCGCATGGCCGCCCCGGTGACGTACTCATCTGCCTGTCCACCAGCGGCGCCAGCCACAGCGTCATCGCCGCCGCCCGGGCCGCCGTCCGGATCGGCGTCGAGGCGTGGGCGCTCACCGGGCCGGGACCGAACGCGCTCGGCCGCGTCTGCGACGAGACGGTGACCGTGGACACCCCCATCACCTCGACAGTCCAGGAAGTGCATCTCGCGGCCATCCACATGCTCTGCGCGGCCGTGGATCGGTCCGTACGGGAGCCGGACCGCCGGGCGGTGGGGACGACATGAGGCGGGGGCCACTGGTCGTCGTCGGCGACACGCTGCTCGACATCGACCTCAGCGGCACGGCCGAACGGCTGTGCCCCGACGCGCCCGTGCCGGTCGTCGGTGACGTGCGCGAAGACGCGAGGGCGGGGGGTGCCGGACTGGCCGCCACGCTGGCCGCCCGGCTGTCCGCGCAGGAGATCGTCCTCGTCACGGCACTGGCCGCCGACGAGTACGGAGATCGCCTGGTCAAGCTGCTCGCCGGTCAGGTTGAGCTCGTCTCCGTGCCGTTGCGGGGGGAGACCGTGCGCAAGACCCGGGTGCGGGCACTCGGGCGGTCGCTGCTCCGGATCGACCAGGGCGAGGGTCGAATGGGGCCGGGGCAGGTTGGGGAGGAGGTGGCGGCGGCGCTGCGCCGAGCCGGAGCCGTGCTGGTGGCCGACTACGGCTTGGGCGTCGCCGCACACCCCGGTCTGCGCGGCCTGCTGGCCGGGCTGTCCCCTGATGTCCCGGTCGTGTACGACCCGCATCCGCGCGGTGCCGCACCTCCCTGCGGGGCGCGTCTCGTGACCCCGAACCGGGCCGAGGCGCGCGCCTTCGCCCCCGGTGGGACCGGTGCGTGCCCATCGCTGCGTCAGGCGGCCGCCGACGCCAGAGCGCTGGTGGAGATGTGGCAGGCGGTCGGCGTGGCCGTCACGCTCGGGGAGGGCGGCGCGCTGCTGTCCGTCGGCGAGGACGTGCCCTTCGTCGTGCCCGCGCCGGTCCTCGCGGCGGGGATGGACACCTGCGGCGCCGGTGACTGCTTCTCGGCCGTGGTCGCGCTCGCCCTGCGGGACGGACGCCTGCTCACGGAGGCGGTGACCGAAGGGGTCCACCGCGCGTCGGAGTTCGTCGCCGCCGGGGGGGCCAGCGGCCCGAGCGGCTCGGCCGAGGGCCGCGACGCGCGCTCGGGACGGGAGTCCGGAGCGGACGCCTGGGAGGTCGTACACGAGGTCCGCGAGCGCGGTGGAAAGGTGGTCGCCACCGGCGGGTGCTTCGACCTCCTGCACGCCGGGCACGTCAGCCTGCTGTGCCAGGCGGGCGCCCTCGGTGACTGCCTGGTGGTCTGCCTGAACTCCGACACCTCGGTCCGGCGGCTCAAGGGTGCCGGGCGGCCGGTGGCGGGCGAGCAGGACCGGGCCCGCGTGCTCGCCGCGCTGGACAGCGTCGACGCAGTGCTGATCTTCGACGACCGGACTCCCGCGAAGCTGCTGGACCGCCTGCGTCCGGACGTGTGGGTGAAGGGCGGTGACTACGCCCCCGCCGACCTGGTGGAGGCCGAGACGGTGCGCCGGTACGGCGGTGAGGTGGTCCTGGTGCCCTACCTCGGGGGCCGCTCCACCAGCCGGCTGGTCGAACGGGTGCGCGCGGGTGAGCCCGAAGGAGGTGAGGCGACATGAGATGGGACGACATCGGACATGCCGTGGTCACGGGTGGCGCGGGCTTTCTCGGCTCGCACCTGTGCGAGCGGCTGCTGGAACGCGGCGTCTCGGTGATCTGTATGGACAACTTCCTCACCGGCTCGCCGGGCAACGTGGCGCACCTCATCGGGTGCCCGGAGTTCCGCGTGATCGAATGCGATCTCACGCAGTTCGTCCACGTACCCGGCGAGGTCGACCTGGTGCTGCACCTTGCGTCCGCGGCGTCCCCGGTCGACTACCTGAAGCTGCCGGTCGAGACGCTCAAGGTCGGCGGGCTCGGCACGCTGCACGCGCTCGGGCTGGCGCGCGAGAAACGGGCACGGTTCGTGCTGGCCTCGACCAGTGAGGTCTACGGGGATCCACTCCGGCATCCGCAGCGCGAGGATTACTGGGGCAATGTCAACCCCGTGGGCCCGCGAAGTGTCTACGACGAGGCCAAACGCTATGCGGAGGCGCTCACGACCGCCTACCGCAACAGCCGGGGCGTGACCTCAGGGATCGTACGGATCTTCAATACGTATGGGCCGCGGATCCGTCCCTACGACGGCAGGGCCGTCCCGACCTTCATCAGGCAGGCCCTCGCCGGTGAGCCGATCACCGTCGCCGGCGACGGCTCCCAGACACGATCGATCTGTTACGTCGACGACACGGTGTCCGGCATCCTGGCGCTGGCCCTCAGCGACCTGCCCGGGCCGGTGAACATCGGTAACCCGCACGAGGTCACCGTCCTCGAGCTCGCCGAGACCATCCGGGAGCTCGCGGGCTCCCGCTCCATGATCACCTTCGTGGAGCGGCCCGTGGACGACCCGAGCATGCGATGTCCCGACACCACCCTGGCCAGGGAACGCCTCGGCTGGGAGCCTGCCGTGCCGACCGAGGACGGCCTCCGGCGCACCATCGCCTGGTTCACCGCCGAACTCGCCGGTGGGGACCGCGTCGGCACATCGGTCCCGTGAGGACGTTCCGGAACGCATGATCCGGTGCGTGCGGGTACGCCGGGGAGAAGCCGCACCGAAAGGTCATGTGGCGACCAGGAGAAGCATGATGACGCTAGTGAGAGATCCGCGATTCGAACGGCGCCTTCGTGACCGGTTTCAACGGGAGGCGCTTCCGTTCCTCCACCAGATGTACGCGGCCGCGTTCCGGATGACGCGCAACCGGGCCGACGCCGAGGATCTGGTGCAGGAGACGTTCGCCAAGGCCTTCGGCTCCTTCCACCAGTTCAAGGAGGGCACGAACCTGAAGGCCTGGCTCTACCGGATCCTCACCAACACCTTCATCAACTCCTACCGCAAGAAACAACGTGAGCCCCTGCGATCGGCCGCGGACGAGGTGGAGGACTGGCAACTGGCCCGGGCGGAGTCGCACACCTCCAGTGGGCTCAAGTCGGCCGAGTCCGAGGCGCTGGAACACCTGCCGGACTCGGATGTGAAGCGCGCGCTGCGGGATCTGCCCGAGGACTTCAGGATCGCCGTGTATCTCGCCGACGTGGAGGGGTTCTCCTACAAGGAGATCGCCCTTCTCATGGGCACGCCCATCGGCACCGTCATGTCCCGGCTGCATCGCGGCCGCAGGCAGCTGCGGACGCTGCTCGAGGACTATGCGCGGGACCGCGTTCCCGTGTGATCCGCCCGTACGGGCGTGGTGGCGGAGGCGGACGGGAATCGAACCCGCCTGACCGAGGTGCTCGGTCACACCGGTTTTGAAGACCGGGGGGGCCACCAGGCACCCGGACGCCTCCCCGGGCCGCGGCCGGCGGCCCAGACCGGCGACTTTACCGGCTCGCCCGCTCAGCCTCGCAGCCGCCTCGATCCGGAGGCGTCCCGGCTCGTCAGGCCGCGCCGGTCCAGGTGTTCCAGCAGAGGGATGGCGACCCGCCGCGTGGTGCCGAGGGCGGCGCGCGCCTGCGCCGCGGTGAACGGCTGCGGCAGGGAGGCGAGGATCTCCATGGCCCGGTCCGCGGCGTCCGGCAGCAACGCGATGGTCGGCGCGATCCGGAGCAGTTGCCCGGCGGCCTCCGCCGCGGCGAGTGAAGGGGCCGACAGCCCGGCCGCCGCGAGCCGGTCGGCGTCCGGGGCCCGGAAGGGCGCGTCGGCGAGCTCGCGCCTGATGGCGTCGACTCCGCGCTGGACCTCCGGACGCAGGGTCGCGCGTACGTGCGGTGGGACGAGCCTGCCGCGGACGACCTGGAGCCCGGCTTCGCCGGCGAGCGCGTCGACCAGGGACCGGTGCGGCAGGTCGAGGGCCTGGCGGGCCGCTTCGGGGGTGAGACCGGGGTCCTGCGGGTGGCGTTCGGCGTGCGCCTTGACCGCGCCGGCCAGTTGGTCTCGGAGCCGGACCCAGTGCTCGGGGTCGGCGAGCCAGTCACCCGTCACCGGCCGGGCCGGGGGCTGTGCGCCCATGGCGATCAGGTCGGCCCGGAGCAGCAAGCCGCGCCGGCGCAGTTCCGCGGCGCCGTCCGGCACTCCCGTCATGGTCTCCAGCTCCGCCGCGCGGCGCGCGGCCGCTCCCCGGCGGCGCAGGGCGGGGGGCCGGACGTCGAGCACCACCGCTCCGATGACCTGCCGGCTACCGGCGTCGCGCAGCAGGGCCCGGTCGCCGATCCGCAGGGGCAGGGGCTCGCGCAGGGTGAGCCGGGCGGTGTCCTGGCCGAGCGGGCGGACCCGGGCGGGCACGGCGGCGGCGCCGATGTGCAGCGTGACCTGGGCGGGTAGCCGCTCGGCCGTCCCGACTCGTACATCGATGGCCTCGGTGGTCAGCCGGGTGCCGAAGGTGGTCAGGGCATCACCGCGGCGCAGGTCCTCGGCCCCACGGCCGCGCAGGTTGAGCGCCACGCGCGCGGGACCGCTGACCGCCTCGCGGGACCGCTGAAGGGCCTGGATGCCCCGGATGTCCAGCCCCTCGGGCCGGCCGGGCACATGGAGCCGGTCGCCCGTACGGACGGTCCCCTCGCCGAGCGTCCCCGTGACGACCGTGCCACGTCCGGTCACACTGAACACGCGGTCGATCCAGAGCCGCACGTCCGCGTCCGGGTCGGCCGGCGGCAGGCTCGCGGCCAGCTCCGCCAGGGCGGCGCGCAGCTCGGGCAGGCCCAGTCCCGTCACGGCGCTGACCGGCATCCCGGGGAGGCGCAGACCGGCCTCGGCCAGGCGTGCGGAGGCGTCGGTGAGGGCCGCGGCCGGGTCGGCGAGATCCGCACGGGTGACCGCCAGCAGGCCGTGCCGGATGCCGAGTGCGGTGATGATGTCGAGGTGCTCCTGGGTCTGGGCCTGCCAGCCGGAGTCTGCCGCGACCACGAAGAGCACGGCGGGGACGGCACCCACCCCGGCCAGCATGTTCGTGACGAACCGCTCATGCCCTGGCACGTCCACGAAGGCGAGCTCGGAGCCGTCGTCGAGCGAGGTCCACACGAACCCGAGATCGATGGTCAGCCCTCGGCGCCGCTCCTCGGCCCAGCGGTCCGGCTCCATCCCGGTGAGGGCCCGCAGCAGCGTGGATTTGCCGTGGTCGACGTGCCCGGCAGTGGCGATCACCTGCACGCGCGCACCACCGCGCTGAGGAGGGCCGGCTCGGCCTCGGCGGGCACCGAACGCAGATCCAGCAGCAGGCGTCCCTGGTCCAGGCGGCCGACCACGGGCGGGTCACCTTGCCGCAACGGCCCGGCGAGCCGGCTGTCGACGGCTATGGCGCTGCTCAGCAGTTCCACTCCGGGCGCTCCGCCGCCACCGACCACCGCGCGGCTGTCCACCGCGGTCGCCGCCACCCCCTCGGCCCGGAGCCGTTCGGCCAGTGCGCCGGCGCGCCGGCGCAGGTCGGCGGCCGGTGCCCGCAGCGCCGTACGGGTGGGCGTGTCAGGGGCCCGCAGGGTCGCCTCCAACGCGGCCAGCGTGAGCTTGTCGACGCGCAGGGCCCGGGCCAGCGGATGGCGGCGCAGCCGGTGTACCAGCTCGGACCGGCCCAGCAGCAGGCCGCACTGAGGACCGCCGAGCAGCTTGTCGCCGCTGGCGGTGACCAGATCCGCGCCGGCCCGGAGCCACGTGGCGGCGTCCGGCTCCTGCGGAAGCAGCGGCTCGGGTTCCAGCAGCCCCGAGCCGATGTCGCCCAGCAGCGGCACGCCCCGGGCGGTGCACAGCGCCGAGAGGCCGGTGATCGGGGGGGCGGAGGTGAACCCCTCGATCCGGTAGTTGGACGGATGGACCTTGAGCACGAGGCCGGTCTCGGGGCCGATGGCGTCGCCGTAGTCGCGCAGGCTCGTGCGGTTGGTCGTGCCGACCTCGCGGAGCCTCGCTCCGGTGGAGGCGATCAGCTCGTGCAGCCGGAAGCCGTCCCCGATCTCGACGAGCTCACCCCTGCTGATCAGGATCTCCCGCCCGGCCGCCAGCGCCGTGGCCGCGAGGACCAGCGCGGCGGCGTTGTTGTTCACCACGTGCACGGCCTCCGCCGCGGGCACCGCCTCGGCCAGTGCGGCGAGCGCGGTGGCCCCGCGCCGGCCCCGCTCGCCGGTGCTGAGATCGAGCTCGACGTCGGTCGTGCCGGCGGCCGTGTCCAGCGCTTCGCGGGCCGCCGCCGACAGCGGCGCGCGGCCCAGGTTGGTGTGCAGCAGGACCCCTGTCGCGTTCAGCACCGGCCGCGGCCCGGCGGGCCGGACCGGGAGCGCGGCGAGCGTCGCCTGGACCACCTCATCCGGACCGATGAGCCCGTCACGGGCCCTCTGCTGGGCCTGCGTCACCGCGGTCTTCACCAGCTCGTAGCCGAACCGGCGGCGCGCGTCGGCGAGCCGGTCGTCGGCGAGGACCATGTCCGTACGGGGGATCAGGCGGCGTGGATCTTTCACAACGTTGAGGATTATTCCAGGCACTCTGTCCTGCGCCCAACCAAGGTCGTCATGGCCCCGTAGCGCGGGGGCGCCCGTGCGGTCGTGCGGGGGTCGCTCACGGTACTCACCGGAACGTCCCTAGGCTGGCGCGATGGCCATGGCGATTCAGCGACTCACCCAATACGCACACGGTGGCGGCTGCGCGTGCAAGATCCCGCCAGGCGAGCTCGAGGACATGCTGGAGGGCCTCGGCCAAGGTCAGCCGGCCTCCGCACCGGGCAAGCTCCTGGTGGGTCTGGACAGCGGGGACGACGCCGCGGTGGTCCAGACCGCCCCGGGCACGGCGGTGGTCACCACCGCCGACTTCTTCACCCCCGTGGTGGACGACCCCTACGACTGGGGCCGGATCGCCGCGGCGAACGCGCTCTCCGACGTCTACGCGATGGGCGGCGTGCCCCTGGTCGCGGTGAACCTGCTGTGCTGGCCCCGCGAGGTGCTGCCGTACGACCTCGCCCGCGAGGTGCTGCGCGGCGGCAATGACATCGCCGTGCAGGCCGCCTGCCACCTGGTCGGCGGGCACAGCGTCGACGACCCCGAGCCGAAGTACGGCATGGCGGTGACCGGCATCGCCGACCCCGACAGGCTGCTGCGCAACGATGCCGGCCGGGCGGGCGTGCCCCTGTCGCTCACCAAGCCCATCGGCCTGGGCGTGCTGAACAACCGGCACAAGACGACCGGCGAGGTCTTCAAGCAGGCCGTCGACACCATGACCGAGCTCAACGCCGCGGCGAGCCGCGCGGCCCTCGAGGCCGGCATCACCTGCGCCACCGATATCACCGGCTTCGGGCTGCTCGGCCACCTCTACAAGCTGGCCCGCGCTTCCGGCGTCACCGCGGTGATCGACACCTCGGCCGTGCCGGTTCTGGAAGGGGCCCGTGAGTCCCTGAGCGCGGGGCACGTCCCCGGTGGCTCACGGCGCAACCTCGACTGGGTGGCTCCGCACACAGACTTCGGGAGCGCCGACGAGGAGACCCGGGTGCTGCTGGCGGACGCGCAGACCTCCGGCGGGCTGCTGGTGGCCGGCGAGATCCCGGGTGCGCCGGTCATCGGCGAACTCGTCGCGCGCGGCGAGCACGCCGTCGTGCTGCGCTGATCGTTCTTCAAGCGCCATGCCATGCCATGCCGGAGGCCACGGCGGAGGAGCGACCGGCCGCGACCCTGCGGTCAGGAGGCGCGATCTACTCACCGCTGACCCGGTCTCCGGTGGCGGGGGTCATTCGGCTGAGTCGTCGAGCACTTCCGGGTGGGCGCGGCGGTAGTGCTCGGTCAGCACGGCACTCGCCTGACCAGGCCGATATGCCACGGTCCGTCGGCATATTTCGCAACGTACGACCGGAAGTTGCGTGACGGTCACCGGGAAGCGAGCAGAAGTTGATTTGTCCATCACGCTCATCATGCCAGGTGGAGTGACCGTAGCGCACGCCTCTGTGACGTTCGGGTCATGGCCGGCCGCCTCGTCCGGCCCCGTCCTCTGTACTCGCTCCTGACCGACCGCCGTCTAGAAGTTTGTCCAGGCGTGAGGCGTATGGTCGGAGATGTAGCGCATCGCGGGTTTCGCCGGCGGTAGAGCCGCGGTATTCGCGCGGTGTGCCGGTGTGCCTGTGATGTGGGAGTTCCGCCCAGTGGGGGATGGCGGTGGCACTGATGTCCGAGCGTGTATTCCGTGATCGCCGGGACGCGGGTCGCGTGCTGGCCGGTCATCTCGAGCAGTACGCGGGCCGCGACGACGTCGTCGTCCTGGGCGTACCACGGGGGGGCGTGCCGGTCGCCTACGAGGTGGCCATGGCCCTCGGCACCCCTCTGGACGTCTTCGTGGTGCGCAAGCTCGGGGTCCCGGGACGCGAGGAACTCGCCATGGGAGCGATCGCCAGCGGCGGGGTCGTGGTGCTCAACGAGGACGTGCTCCGGGGTCTGCGCATCTCCGCGGACGCGCTGCGTGAGGTCGCCGAGCGCGAGGCGCGAGAGCTGATCCGGCGCGAGCAGATGTATCGGGAGGGCCGCCCGATGCCGGAGCTCTCCGGCAAGACGGCGATCCTGGTCGACGACGGCCTCGCCACCGGATCCAGCATGCGCGCCGCCATCCAGGCCTTACACAAGCTGGAGCCCGGCCGGATCGTTGTGGCCGTCCCGGCCGCGCCCGCCTCGACCTGTGAGGAGCTCCGGGTCGAGGTGGACGAGGTCGTGTGCGCCATGACCCCGTCGCCGTTCTTCGCTGTGGGCCAGTCCTACTGGGACTTCGGCCAGACCACTGACGAGGAGGTCCGGGACCTGCTCCGGGCCGCGGCCACCTCGCTGCCCGCGGGAACCGGCGGCGGGATCCCGTCCGACGTGGCCGTCGTACGGATGGCCGCGGGCCCCGTGGACGAGGGCGTGCCCTCCGACGAGTCGCTGTTCGGCCTGGTCGCGGACGCGCACTTCGCGCTGATCGGCGAGGCCTCGCACGGCACGAATGACTTCTACGCCGCCCGCGCGGCCATGACCCGCCGGCTCATCGACGGGTGGGGATTCAACGCCGTGGTGGTCGAGGCCGACTGGCCCGACGCCTACCGCGTGAACCGCTACGTGCGCGGACGGGGTGAGGACGCCACCGCGGAGGAGTCGCTGCGCGGGTTCGAGCGGTTCCCGACCTGGATGTGGCGCAACACCGCGGTGCTGGACTTCGTCGGCTGGATGCGTGAGCGCAACGACCGCGTCGAGGATCAGCGGGAGAAGGCCGGGTTCTACGGCATGGACCTCTACAGCCTGCGCCGGTCGATGGACGAGGTCGTCTCCTATCTCGAGCGCGTGGACCCGGAGTCGGCGGCGCGGGCGCGCGAACGCTATGCATGCTTCGATCACTACGGCGGCGACGAGGGGCAGTCGTACGGCTTCGCGGCGGCCTTCGGAGCGGGTGAGCGGTGCGAGGAGCAGGTCGTCGAGCAGCTGGTCGAGCTGCAGCGGCACGCTCGTGAATACATGGAGAAGGACGGCATCCTGCCGGAGGAGGACCAGTTCTACGCTGAGCGCAACGCCGTGGTCGTGCAGGCCGCGGAGCGTTACTACCGGTCGATGTTCGACAGCGTGTCATCGTGGAACCTGCGCGACCGGCACATGGTCGACACGATCGAGGCCCTCTCCGACCATCTGACCGCGTGGCGGGGTGAACCGGCGAAGATCGTGGTCTGGGCGCACAACTCACACCTGGGCGACGCGCGCGCGACCGAGATGGGCGCCCGTGGAGAGCTGAACGTGGGGCACCTCATCCGGGAACGGCATGCGGGCGACTGCCGCCTCATCGGTTTCACGACGTACACCGGCACGGTGACCGCGGCCGACGACTGGGGTGCCCCGGCCGAGCGCAAGGTGGTGCGCCAGGCGTTGCACGAGAGTGTCGAGGAGCTGTTCCACGAGGTCGGCAACAAGGAGTTCCTGCTCCGGCTGGACACCGCGCCCGCGGCCGCCGAGGCACTGGGCGGCGCGCGGCTGGAGCGGGCCATCGGCGTCATCTACCGGCCGGACACCGAGCGGCAGAGCCACTATTTCCACGCCCGGGTCGCCGACCAGTTCGACGCTGTGATCCACATCGACGAGACCCGTGCCGTCGAGCCGCTCGAGCGCACGGCTCAGTGGGAGCGCGGCGAGGCCCCGGAGACCTATCCCTTCGCGGTGTAGCCGTCGGCCGGCCCCGTGGTTCGGTCCGATCGGAGGAGGACCCACATGAACATCGCCCGGCAGAGCCTGGAGATCCCCGCCGCCGGCGTCCTGCTGCAGGCCGACGTCGTGGTTCCCGAGCAGGCCCGGGGCGTAGTGCTGTTCGCGCACGGCAGCGGCAGCAGCCGGCACAGCCCGCGCAACCGCTACGTCGCCATGCAACTGCAGGACGCCGGGCTGGCCACCGTGCTGGCGGATCTGCTCACGCCGGCGGAGGAGCACATCGACGCCCGTACGGCCGAGCTGAGGTTCGACATCGGCCTGCTGGCCGCGCGGCTGGCCGCCCTGACCGACTGGCTGGGACAGTACGAGCTTACGGAGGGCCTGGGCATCGGGCTCTTCGGCGCGAGCACGGGTGCGGCCGCCGCGCTGGTCGCCGCCGCTACACGACCTGACACCGTGCACGCGGTGGTGTCGCGAGGCGGCCGGCCCGACCTGGCAGGGGAGTATCTGCGCCACGTGCAGCAGCCCACACTGCTGATCGTCGGAGGCCGGGACACGGTGGTCATCGAGCTGAACCGCGAGGCGATGCGGCAGATGCACGGCGAGGTACGGCTGGAGATCGTGCCGAACGCCTCGCACCTGTTCGAGGAACCCGGGGCCCTGGAGCAGGCCGCGCGCCTGGCCCGGGACTGGTTCGTCCAGCACCTGCGGCCCGCCGCGCGGCACCGCCAGCCTCAGCCCTCGCGCTGAGGAACGTCACCGCATCAGGTCTCCTCTTTCTTGAGGCGGTCGGCCAGCAGCCTCTTGGCCTCATCTCCCACCTCGCGACTCTTCTCCTGCAGCTTCTCGAAGAACTGGGCGAGTTCGTCGTCACCCTCGCGCCGGGCGTCGGCCTTGTAGGTCTCCAGCTTCCAGACCGTCTTCAGGCTCCCGTACAGCACGGTCACCAGGTCATAGTGCTTGTCCTTGGCAGCGCTCTCAGGTCGGTCCTGCGCCATGATCGGTTCCCCCCTCAGCCCCGTGTGAACCTCAATAGGGCTGTGCCCGGTAGGTGGTCGGGTAACCGCTGGTCCTGGCAGGTCCGGGCGGTACGGACGAGTCCGTGCGGATTAAGGGTGGCGACCCGGTTTTTCACCATGAACCGGGCATACCGCTGGAAAAGTCCTCTAGAGAGACATTGGAGTTCGCCGTGTCCGGACCCGGAACCCGCGAGCGTGTGGTCATCGTCGGAGCTGGTTTCGCCGGCTTCCACGCCGCGAAGACGCTGTCCCGTCTGGCCAGGGGCGTCTTCGAGATCGTCATATTGAATCCGACCGACTACTTCCTCTACCTTCCGCTGCTCCCCGAGGTGACCGGCGGTGTCCTGGAGCCACGCCGCGTGGCGGTCCCGCTGGCCAGCGGATGTCCGTCCGTCCGGTTCGTTCTGGGCACGGCCTACGAGGTCGATGTCGAGGGCTCCCGGGTGGCCTACCGCGACGCCAAGGGTGACGACGAGTTCCTGTCCTACGACCGCCTCGTGCTGTCCGTCGGCAGTGTGAACAAGCTGCTGCCGATCCCCGGTGTCGCCGAACACGCGTACGGGTTCCGCAGCATGGCCGAGGCCGTCTATCTGCGCGATGACCTGCTCCGCGATGTGGAGATCGCGAGCGCCACCCACGACCCCGAGGAGCGGGCCGCGCGGTGCACCTTTGTGGTCGTGGGGGCCGGATACACCGGGACCGAGGTCGCCGCGAACGGCCAGCTCCTGACCCGGCACGCCGCCGAGCAGTGCCCCGGCCTGCGCAAGGAACCCGTCCGGTGGCTCCTGATCGACATAGCCCAGCGGATCATGCCCGAGCTCGATCAACGGCTGTCCGTGGCCGCGCACAAGGTCCTCACCCAGCGTGGCGTCGAGGTCCGTACGGAGACCGCGGTGGCGGAGGCCTCCTACGAAGGGGTACGGCTGTCCACCGGCGAGTTCGTACCCACCCGTACCCTCATCTGGTGCGTGGGCGTGCGGCCGGACCCGCTCATCGAGAGCCTGGGCCTGCCCACGAACAAGGGGCGGCTCGTGGTGGATCAGTATCTGCGGGTGCCCGGTCATCCGGAGATCTACAGCTGCGGCGACGCGGCGGCCGTGCCCGACCTGACCCGCCCCGGGCAGCTCACCGGGATGACCGCACAGCATGCGCAGCGGCAGGGCCACTGCGCCGGCTACAACATCGCGGCGTCGCACTACGGCAGCGCGCCACGGGCGTACAAGCACCGGGACCTGGGCTTCGTCGTCGACCTCGGCGGGGCCAAGGCGGCGGCCAACGTGATGGGGCTGCCCCTCTCCGGGTTGCCGGCGAAAGTGGTGGCCCGGTCCTACCACCTGCTCGCCGTCCCGGACAATCGCATCCGCATCGCCACGGACTGGGCCCTGGACTCGGTCCTGGCTCGGCCGGCGGTACAGCTGGGGGTCGTCCCGGCCGAGACGGTACGGCTCGCCGCCACCGCCGGCGCGCGGCCCGGATTCGTGGAGTGACCGGGCGGCTCGTCAGTGGGTTCACGCCGGTGGAGGCCTGACCGGGCAGGCCGGCATGGTCTTGAGCAGGTCGGCGAGCTGGCCGGCGTTGGTCTGGGCGAAGTCCCGATAGCAGTTGTTCATCAGCACATGCGTGCTTGAGGTCTCCTGGGCCAGCTCGCAGATCTTCGGCGCCCAGTCCTTCAGCTCCTCCGGGGAGTAGAGGTAGCCGAACCGTTCGTAGATGTTCCGGCTGCTCCACTTGTCGCTGCGTCCGTGGAACCGCACGATCTCCAGGTCGGCGGTCGCCGCCACGACCGGCGGGATCGAGCAGGGGAAGCCCTGCGGCATGTCCACGCAGACGTACGGGATCGCGTAGGACCGGAGGAAATCCAGGGTCTCCGCACGGTTCTCCTCGCTCATCCAGGTCCGGTTGCGGAACTCCACCGAGATCCGCAGGGGCCGGCAGTGGCGCTTGCATTCGAGGATGTAGTGCTTGTTGCGCCGGCCGATCGGGAACCAGCGGGGGAACTGGAACAGCACGGCCCCGAACTTGCCGGCGTCCTCCAGCGGAAGGAGCGCGGACACGAAGCGCTCCCAGACCTGTTCCACGATGGCGGGGTCGAGATCCTTCACGTACAGGTTCTTCTTGCCGGGAGCGACGGGGACCCGCAGGTCCTTGGGGAGCGCCGCCGGCCGGGTGGGGTGACAGGTCAGCAGGGAGAAGGCCTTGACATCGAAGGTGAAGGACGGCGGGGTCCGCTCGGCCCACAGCCGTGCCGTGTCCTCGGCCGGGGGCGCGTAGTAGGTCGAGTCGACCTCCACGAGCGGGAAGTGGCCGGCGTAGAAGCGCAACCGCTCCGCGGGCGTCTTCACGTCAGGCGGATACCAGCCGGACTCGAGCAGCGTCTTGTCCGTCCACGACGCCGTCCCGACGAGCACCTCCCCCATATCCCCACGATAGGTAACTCACCCGACGGTGTTCGGCTTCGGCTGCAGGCCGGCAGACGTTTCGCTCTCCACGTAGCCGTACACCTCGGGCAGGATGAAGGTCGCGGCCAGGAAGCCGGTCAGCGAGAGCAGGGACACGATCGCGGTCGCCAGCGGAACCCCGAGATGGCTGAACAGGATCGGGAAAAGGTAGATGGTGACGAACGAGGCCGCCTTGACGAAGACGTAGCCGAAGCCGGACGCCGTCGCCCTGTAGCGCGACGGTGCCACCATCGAGGTGATCGTCATGCCGTTGGACGCGTCCCAGTAGTGGCCCCACATCAGACCGGCCGCGGCGAAGGGCACCAGCCATTTCCAGTCCATGTGGAGGAACAGGGCCGCGAGCAGGAGCGACACGAAGGCCATCCCGTAGCCCCACTGCGCGATGCCACGATGCCCGATCCGCGGAGTCATGATCGGGGCGACGAACCCGCTGATGGTGGCCAGGACGTAGATGCCGCCGGTCACGAAGTTGGTGGCCCCGATGCCCGAGACGCCGGTCAGCACGAGGATGACCGGAAGGTAGAACCCGAAGGCGGCGAACTCCGCCCCCTGCATGGCGTTGGAGATCCAGGCGAAGATGCTGGCGCGGCGCCGGATCGGGTCCTGCCAGATCCCGGCCAGGAAGTCGCGGGTCCGCGGCCGGCCGATGTGGAAGTCCTCGTCGGGGAGCATGTCCAGGGGATCGCCGAACATCTCCTGGGACACGCGCTTGGCCGCACGGAACCGCCCGCGCTGGATCAGCCAGGACGCGGTGTCGGGTACGTCGAGCCGGGCGATCAGGAGGATGGCCGCCGGAACGGCGCCGAGGCCGAGCCCGATGCGCCAGAGCAGTTCATGATCGATGCCGGAGAGGTACATCGTGGTGATCACGGCGATCGCGACGATCTCGCCGAGGCCGAACATGCCCTGCCAGCGGTTGCCCATGACTTCACGCTTGCCCTTGGGCATCGACTCCATGATGTAGGCGTAGCCGGAGGAGATGTCGCTGCCCAGCGGCAGGCCCAGGAAGAACCTGATGACCACCAGCTGCCACATGCTCGTGGCGAAGGACTGGGCCAGGGCCAAGACGATGAAGGCCATCATCGTGCCGAGGAAGACCTTCCGCCGGCCGAACCGGTCCGCGAACCAGCCGCCACACAGGCACCCGACCACCGCACCGGCCTGCACCGCGCCGGACGCGAGGCCCAGCATCCCCGGGCTCGGGTGGTACTCGTCCTTGATGAACAGCAACAGGAAGGCGATGGAGTACAGATCCCACGACTCGATGAAGATGGTCGAGATCATCAACCAGCCGGTACGTCTGCCGGCGTCGGTGCCCTGCCTGTCGAGTACGTGCGCGACCGCACGGTCCGAGAGCTGTCGCAGTTCTTCCTGAGTGCTGACCATCAGCGCCCCTGACGCGTCGCTTCACAGCGGCTTTTTCCGCTTGACGAAACACCGTTCACGTAGTTGGAATTGTGGGCGACGCTAACCGGAGGTGATCGGTGTGTCAATGATCACAGACCGGCGACAGAACTGGAGAACGCGGATGGGGACCGAAGATCCGGGCAGCGAACCGGGGACCCAGGAAACGCAGCCGCCACGCACCGCTGCGCTGTTCATCTCGTGCGTCAGCGACCTCGTCGCGCCCGGCCCGGCCCGCGCGGTCGTCGAGGTCCTGGAGGCCATGGGCGTCGAGGTGCGGGTGCCCTCCGCCCAGACCTGCTGCGGCCAGCCCGCCCTGAACGCGGGCCATCCCGACGAGGCGCGCGCCCTGGTGCGGCACTGGCTGGGGGTCTTCGAACCCTATGACGTCGTCGTGACGCCCTCCGGGTCCTGCGCGGCCATGCTGCATCACCACGTCGAGCGGCTTGTCGACGCGACCCCGGCAGAGAAGGCCCTGGTGGAGCGGACCTATGAGTTCACGCAGTTCGTCGCGGCCTTCGGGGCCGGCCTGCGGTTGCGCCTCGGTGCGACGGTGACCTACCACGACTCCTGCCACATGGCCCGTACGCTCGGCGAGCGCTGGTCCCCCCGGGAGGTTCTCGGCCGCATCGAGGGGTTGCGGCTGGTCGAGATGCCGGACTGCGAGACCTGCTGCGGCTTCGGCGGCACGTTCGCCGCCAAGTTCCCCGAGGTCTCGGTCGCGATGGCCGACACCAAGCTCGGCAACGCCGCCGTGACCGAGGCCGAACTGCTCGTGTCCGCGGACCCCGGCTGCCTGATGCACCTGCAGTCGCGCGCACAGGCGTCCGGGCGGAGCACGCACACCCGCCATATCGCCGAGCTGGTCCGCGACGCCCTCGTCCGTACGCAGGTGCCGGCATGACCGAACGACCGACCGTACGCACACAGGACCAGGCCGACGCCCCCGTACCTCCGCCGCACCCCAGCCGGTCCTCCGCACTGGCCGGGCGCGAACGGATCCGGCCGGACCGCCCGGAGTGGGCTGCCGGCGAGATCCCGCCGCACCGGCGGCCGCTGCCGCTGATCACACGGGACGCGCTGAAGGAGCCGGCCACGCCGGCCACCCACGACCGGCTCGTCGGGCAGAGCCGTGACCGCAGGGTGGGGGAGTGGACGCCCGAGATCGCGGCGTTGCGTGAGCGCGGCGCCGTCATCCGGCGCGAGACGCTGCAGGACCTCGAACGCCATCTTCGGCGGCTGACCCGCCAGATCGAGTCGCGCGGCGGCGTCGTGCACCGTGCCCGCACGGCCGCGGAGGCCGCCGCGGCCGTCGAGCGCATCGCGGTGGACAACGACATCGAGCTGGTCGTGAAGTCCAAGTCCATGGCGACCGAGGAGATCCACCTCAACGCCGGGCTCGCCGGGCGGGGCATCGACGTGGTCGAGACCGACCTCGGGGAGTACATCGTCCAGCTCGCCGACGAGCGGCCCAGCCACATCATCGCGCCGGCCGTGCACAAGTCGCGTCAGCAGGTCACCGAGCTGTTCAGCCGGCTCGCCGGGGAGCGGATGTCCTCCGACGCCACGGAGCTGGCGACGTTCGCCCGGCAGCGGCTGCGGGCCGACTTCAAGGCCGCGGGCATGGGGGTCTCCGGCGTGAACTTCGCAGCCGCCGACACCGGGACGCTGGTCCTGATCACCAACGAGGGCAACGCCGACATGGTCACCTCGCAGCCGCGCATCCACGTCGCCGTCATGACGGTGGAAAAGGTCATCCCGAGGTTCCGGGACCTCGGCGTGCTGATCCCGTTGCTGTGCGACGCCGCCACCAAGCAGCGGGTCTCGGTCTACCAGACCATGATCACAGGGCCGCGGCGCGAGGGCGAGCTCGACGGGCCGGAGCAACTCCACGTCGTGATCGTCGACAACGGGCGTACGGACGCGCTCGGGACACCGCAGGAGGAGGTGCTCGCGTGTATCCGTTGCGGCAACTGCCAGCTGGCGTGCCCGGTCTATCAGACCCTCGGGGGCGGGCACGCCTACAGCACCGTCTACGGCGGCCCGATCGGCGCGGTGCTCAGCCCGATCATCGGCGAGCGTGACCGCGACAGCGACCTGCCGTTCCTGTCGTCGCTGTGCGGGGCGTGTTTCGACGCGTGCCCGGTCAAAATCCCGATCCCGGACCTGCTGGTGGACCTGCGCGCAGAGCACGTCCGCAGGGCCTCCTCGGAGCGGACCGCCCGGCTGGGATGGCGGGCCTGGTCGCGCGCCTGGCGGACGCCTGCGGGGTTCGGCGCGACGATGACCGCCGGCCGCGTGCTCGGACAGCTCCTGCCGGACCGGGTGCTCTCCCGGCTCCCCGGGCCAGGAAGAGGCTGGGGACGGGGGCGCACGATGCCGCCGTTGCAGAAGGCCGGAGCGTTCCGGGCGTGGTACGCGCGGCGGGCGCAGCGGCAGGAGGACGATCGATGAACGAGGTGCTCGCGGAGTTGTTCATCACCCGCCTCGCGGAGGCCGGCGGTGTGGCCAGGCTCGCAGGTTCCCTGACGGAGGCCTACGACGTGGTGCGCGCACTGGTCGGGGGCCGGGCCGTCCTGGTCCACGAGCATCCCGGCCTGGCCGGCCTGCGGACCGGCGGGACGGTGCCCGCGGACCCCTGGGAGGCCGAGGTCGGAGTCACGGGAGCGCTCGCGGCGGCGGCGGACACCGGGACCGTGGCCCTCGGTGCCGCGCCGGGGACTCCACGGCGTACGTCCGTCCTGCCGGCCGTGCACGTCGTGGTGATGCCGTTGTCGCGTCTCACGCCGACGTACGCGGACCTGATCGACCTGCTGGACGACCTCGACCCCAAGCCGTCGGGCATGCAACTCGTCACCGGGCCGAGCCGCTCCGGGGACATCGAGATGGCGATGATCCAGGGCATGCACGGCCCCCGCGAGGTCCACGTCATCCTCTATCCGGACGCCGAACAGTAACGATCACGGACTATCGGGTTCGCCGTCTCTCTGGGGCTCGGCTTTGAGGCGCACGGGCTTGATGATCAGGGATTTCGCGGCGCACGGCACGGCCTTCACAGGTGTCCGCTCCGCCCTACGATCCAGTTCGGCCTGCGTGAGGTCGTACATGCGCTGGCACGCTGTGCGAGCGAACTTCACCTGCGTGCGGCGACCGAAGAACCAAAAGCCCAGCCGGATGATCGGGTTTTTGATCTTGGCGACGCGAGAGAACGCATGGATCCGGAACTCCACCGCCCCCGTATCGAGACGCTTCCATATCTCGTAGGTCATCTCGCCCACTTCCAGGTGACCGGTCAGCGTGTGGTAGCTCCAGCCCCACGCCCGTACGGGTCTTCCCCGGACGGTGCGCGTCTCGTCGACGACGGCGCCCACGCGGCAGCCGAGATAGAAGCGCAGGCCGTCGAAGCGGCCTATGAGGAGAATGTCGCGTCCCGCGAGGGGCTCGTCGGCGTGGTAGACGATGCGGACGATGTCGGGGTCGGCGAACTCGTAGTGGCGCATGAGCCGGCGGCCGATCTCCCAGCTCCCGTCGGGCAGTGGGTCACCAGGCGGCTCGGGTGGGAGCTGCTGGCAGTAGTCGTCGATCTGCCACCCGTTCTCCGCCGTGAACTGGCTCCGGTCCTCCAGGTTGAAGTTGGGCTCACGGTTGTGCAGGTCATCCAGGAACTCGTACGCGTCGGGATGTGTGAACAGCCGGTCATCGAACACCTGAGGGCTCCGTCCACCGGCCGGTGTGAATCTCGACGCGACCGATGCGCTTTCCCTGGGCGAGCTTGCACACCCGCTTACAGAAATGCACCCACATGTGCATCTGCATCTCCCTGGATATGCCGATCTTGTCGTAGAGCAGGTCGGCCAGCCGGTCACCGCTGCGAGCCCACGATTCGATCTCGAACCGCAGATCGGCGCCGTCGTGTCCGACCCGGAACTCGATCTGGCCCGCCTCCAGATGCCCTTGGCGGGTGACCAGCCGGAAGCGTGTCGGCGCACGGTCCACCACACGCACCGGCCCGTCCCATGGGCCTGGGAGGCGCACGACGAACTCGTCACCCACCTCTACACACCCCTGTCCGCCGGTCTCCTTGTCGAACACGGCGATCTCGACGGGCGACGCGGCGTTGAGGTCCCTGGCGATCCTGGCCATCAGCCGTTCGGGGCTCCAGGGGCTGCCCTCGATCCACACCCTGTAGCGACGGTGGAACAGCGGGCCCGCGCCCTCCCCGGGCCACAGCACGTCGTCGCCGCAGTTCTCTGGAAGGGGCGGCGGCACGATTGGCTCGCCCTGCTCGGCCACCCGCCGGAGCAGCAGGACGTGCCGCGCGTACCGCCACGTCCCGAGCGCGATGCCGCACGGCCACCTGACCGCGTACGCGTACACCCACCGTAAGCAGCGGTTCATGACGGCACCCCCGGGCGCCGACGTACCCGCATAACCCAAGGTCACACGGTGGAGGGCATCACACCTGGACTCCTGCCACGGCCGGGTCCGCATGGCGTCGGGCACGCCGGGTGAGCACCAGAGGACCGTCGTCGGTGATCGCGACCGTGTGCTCGGAGTGGGCTGTGCGCGAGCCGTCGGCCGCCCGGATCGTCCAGCCGTCCGGGTCGAAGATGATCCGATCGGTCGTACGGGCGAACCAGGGTTCGATCGCGATGGTCAAGCCCGGCTGGAGCTTCAGGCCACGACCCGCCCGGCCCCTGTTGAGGACATGGGGCTCCTCGTGCATGGTCCGTCCCAGCCCGTGACCACCGAACTCGGTGTTGACCGGGTAGCCGTAGTCGGACGCGACCGCCCCGATCGCCGCTGAGATGTCGCCCAGGCGGTTCCCTGGCCGCGCCGCCTGGATGCCGGCCTCGAGAGCGTCCTCGGTGGCGCGGACCAGTCGGAGGTCCTCGTCCGCCGGCGTGCCGACGATGATGGTGAGAGCCGAGTCCGCCACCCACCCGCCGATGCCGACGGCAAGATCCATACTCATCACGTCTCCGTCGCGGAGTGTGTAGTCGCGGGGCAGCCCGTGAAGGACCGCATCGTTGACGGACAGACAGATGACGTTACGAAACGGGCCTTTGCCGAAGGACGGATCGTAGTCCCAGTAGCACGACTGCGCCCCGCGTTGACGGATCCGGCCGCGGACATGGTGCTCCAGATCGAGGAGGTTGACGCCGACGGCTGCGAGATCGCTGAGCTCGTCCAGCACCTGGGAGACGAACTGCCCGGTGACATGCATCCGTTCGATCTCCGCGGGCGACTTCAGCTCGATCACGGGGTACCTCTCTCGCGTTGGCGGTATAAAAATACCAATTTACCCCTTGCCGGTATTGAAATACCACCCGTACCCTGGCGGCATGGTCCGTTACCCGCTCACGCCCGAACAGATCGCGGCCGGCAGGCGGCTCGGGGCGCTGCTGCGCGATGCGAGAGCAGATCGCGGCCTCAGCCAAGTGGCACAGGCGGCCGGCATCTCGCCGGAAACGTTGCGCAAGATCGAGACCGGTCGGCTTCCGACCCCCGCATTCGGCACGATCGTGCGCCTCAGCGATGCCCTCGGACTGCCGATACGCGACCTGGCGGCTGCGTGGCGCAACGACCTACCGCTCGAGGCGGTCACCTAGCGGCCGCAGCCGGCATGAGGAGACACGGCTCAGGCCTCCTCGCGTCCGTGGGCGCGGAACCGGACGCGCTGACTCGCCATGTCCACCGCCTCGACCTGATAGCCGGCGCCCATCCAGCCCTGCGCCTGCACGTTGCCGAAGTCGTTGTCCCACCATTGGGAGAGCCGCGGATTGCGGGCGGACGGCGGGAGATGGAGACCGCCCATCACCGACTCGATGTCCTCGAAGGACAGCTCGACCCGTTCCCGGCCGTCCTGCAACAGATAGTCGGTGAGCGGCTGGTACTTCGCCCGGACGGGAGCCGGGCGGCGGTCGATCCAGTCCTGCACCGGAGCGGAGGGCAGAGCGATGAAGTTGCCGTTCCGCCACTCCCGGTGGTGCTCGGGACGGTGGGCGGGCGCGACGATATACCGCTCTTCGGGGGCCCTGCCCTCGATCCGTACGAGCCGGCCGATGCGGTTCGGGTCCCAGCCCCGGCCGAAGTCGGTGACCTCCAACACGAGGTCGCCCTGTTGTGGCGTGCTCATGCGTGCGCCCAGCGGGGTGTCGCGAATTGCCAGGAACAGCTCATGGCCCACCACCGCGAGGACACGGGTCTCCTCGGGTGTCACGCCTCACTCCATTCGGCCGTCCTCCGAAGGAGCTTCGACCCTTCAGGGCCAAAGTACATCGCGTCCCTTGAGTCTCGCGGGGCGGAACCTGCCCTCGCGTGCTTACAACACCGGATGTTTGGCATTATGCGGGTGCGGGCCGTCCTAGGCCACCGTGAGCCATGGTGGCACCGGTCGGGAGCGCGGGCGGTGCAACGCGCGGACTCAGGTCCGATCGGCGTAACCGCCGGTGCGACGAGCCGGTCAGGGTGCCGCACTGACGGACTCGCGGGCCCGGGCCCTCGTGGCCGGCGTGTGGGAGGCTTCGCCGCTCAGCGGTTTGAAGCCGCGCAGCCGCAGGCTGTTGCTGACCACGAAGACCGAGGAGAACGCCATGGCCGCTCCGGCGATCATCGGGTTGAGCAGCCCGGCCGCGGCGAGGGGCAGGGCCGCCACGTTATAGGCGAAGGCCCAGAACAGGTTCCCCTTGATCGTACGGAGGGTGCGGCGTGCCAGCC
>JAOPYH010000286.1 GCA_025964715.1 Streptosporangiaceae bacterium
GCATGGTCACCTCCCGCCTTCTCCATGGCCGCCGTGACGTTCTGCGCGATGGTCCGGGCCGGGGTCTTGCCCTTGACCGTGTCGGCCGGCGCTGGGCGGACCGCCACCTCCTCCGTGGTCGTCTGGTGCGGGATCACGGGGGCCGGGCCCGGGGTGCAGACCCCACGGACGTGGTTGGGGATGCCGTTGACGCGCCTCGGAGTCGGGACTCCGCACACTGCGCAGGGGAGGGATTCCTCCTCGAACGTGGCCTCCTCGGCCGGCAGGGGATCGAGGTGAGCCGGTGCCGGGTCGACGGGGGCCGGATTCTTCGGGTCGGGGTCGACGTCGCCCTGGTCCTTCTTGGGGTCGTCCTCCTGACCCTCCGAGGTGTCCTCCTGCCACGGGGCCTTCAGGACGTAGGCGCGCGCGCGGACCCGATTGCCGTTGAGGCTGGCCAGCGTCACCGTACTGAGCCTCGTCCCATGCTTCCGCTCGGAGTCGGCCACGCTCAGGAGCTTGGCCTTCTTGTCCAGACCATCGACCACCGCGTCCGGGTCCGCGATCCCGAGCTCCTCGCAGAGCTGAACCAGCTGGGTGTGCGACGCGACGCAGAACGAGGAGCCATCCGCGTTACGGAACCCCCGGATCGGATCGCGAACGGTCCCGTCTGCGTACTCGTTGGCGGCCTTCGCCAGGTCCGGCCGGATGTGGATGGCGTAGTCCCTGTACAGGGGCCAGTTATCCAGATTGGACGCGATGTGCGCGCGAACCTTCGTCAGGAACAACGTCTCGATCGGCACCGCGCGGTACACGGAGCCACCGTTCAGGTAGGCGTACACGTGCGCGCGGGCAGCGGAGAGCAGGTCGCTTCCGAGGACGCGGTCGAGAGCCGCGGCCCCCGCCAGGTGCCCCGCCAGGACGCTCTGAACATCAGAGTCGGCCCCCGGGTACTCCTGGGTGACGAACTCCAGCTGCGATTCGAGGATCTTCGCGTACATCGCGACGGACACTCGCGAGAGAACCCGCGGGATCAGATACCCGTAGGCCTCCAGCGCCAGATCCTTCAGCCGGGTCGCGACCACCTTGCCCTCGGTCACAGGCGTGTTGCTGTCGACGGGGAACGCGAAGTACCGCCGCGACAGACCCGGGTAGACCGCGTCCATTGTCTCGTCATCAACGAACCGCATGTTGCCGTTGAACAGGCCGATTCCCGTGAACGGCAGACCACGGCTGATGCCCGACCCATCCGAACGGGACCGCAGTCGCTGGCCGCCCTGGGCCAGTCGGAACGTTGTCAATGCGCGGTCGGCGGCGGTGGCCCTGAACAGCTGGCTCTCGTCGAACGCCGCCAGACCCGTTCCGACCAAGCCCACGAGTGTGCTTACCGAAATAGGCGACGCGACATCCATTGCGATGCACGTCTTGTCGGGGTTCCCGATCATCGCCGACAGGCAGAACGTTCCCGTCGACTTACCCGTGTGCAGATCCCGGCCGAAGACGTCCACCGCGTGGGGCTGCCTGCGCATCACGCCGATGTAGTACGAGTCGACCGCGACTCCCGCCAGGTGCGCGAGGATCCCTCCCGGCTGATCCTGGGCGATCCTGGCCCATTCCGACCAGCGGTCAATGGCCTCGTCCTCGGTGACGCCGGGGGCCTTGTCCTGCCACCCGTAGGGCTGCACACCCCGGGGCGGGATCACCACGTGTCCGGTGTCGCCGATGCGGGGCTCGGGGCTGATGACCGGCGTCTGATCCTTCAGCCGCTCGAACGCCTCCTTCAAGAGATCACCGTGGAGACGGTTCGACGCGCCCCGGCTTCCGCACTTCCGCAGCCACGAACCGCGCTCCAGGTCATCCGCAGAGATAACGAGCGCCACATCGTCGGGAGAGATGACCAGCGCGCGGCGCTCAGCCTCGAACAGCACCTGAGCTACCGGCTGCGGAAGGTCGCGGACCCGGGTCAACTGGGCCTTCGGGTCCTCCACGTCCAGGGACCACATGTCGGCCGTGTTGCTGCCCTCCGCGGCCGGGGTGACGAGGTACGACTTCGTCTCGGTGGAGTTGTCCGTCAGGTGGATCGCGCGGGCCGGGACCTTCGACGCCTGCTCGCGGCGGGCAGATTCCCGCTGGGCCTTCTGCTGCTCGCTCTCGCGGGCCTTCTCTCGGGCGCGTCGCTCGCTGACGCTCCGCTTGATGACCGTTGCACCGATGCCGATGATGGCCTTGAAGAGCATCGCGACGGCTTCGAGGTCCGACGCGCTGATGGTGGTGGGGATCTTCTCGATGATGGGCGCGGCAGCCTCAACGACGGCTTCCTTGGGGAGCTGCTCGCCGTCCGGGCTGGTGGTGGGAAGAGATTCGAGTTCCTTGCGGAACCGCTCGATCACGTCCGAGGGCATCGCGTCGCTCATCACGCACCGCCGGCCGGGGCCGCAGCGCGGGAGATCAGGCGTTCCGCGTAGGACTGTGCGCGGTTCCTGGTGGGCCAGCCGGAGACCAGGAGGGTGCCGCCCTCGGTGTGGACACCCCATGAGCCTCTGCCGCGCACGGTCCGGCAGATCAAGTACGTATGCGTCCCGTCCGTAACGGGAGTCACCAGGCCGGAGCTGCCGACCGGGATCACATGAGGGTGTGTGGTGCGCTCGCGCGCGATCTGGGTATTCTGGGGGTTGTACATGTGAGTCCTTAGATGTGGGACTTGGTGCCGGGCCCTGGGAGTCGTTTCCTGGGGCCTTTGGCTTGGCCGTTGTGCGTGACCCCCGCCGATGGACTGGCGGGGTCGTTTGGTCACGGCGCGCGGGCAGGGGTGACGCGGTACTGCGCGAGCTGGTGGTGGAGCGTCTGGGGGGCCTGGGCCATCGGCCGGCGGTCCGAGGAATCCCGGAGTACGACCTGCAGGAGGGCCGCCACGGCTACGAACGCCGTGCGGGGGGCCAGGGTCGCGAAGAACCGACCGAGGGCCTTACGAGCCGACGGGGTGACCCCGCGAGTCATCCGAACGAGGGCCGCGTTCCGACCGGGGAAGGTCGAACCGACGGTCCATTTCCACATCACGCGGACTTCTTCATCGCTCATCTTGGCGAGAAAATCCATGTCGTTCTTCATTTCGTTTTCCTCCTCTCCGTATGTCGGTCACTGCGTTTGGGGCGGTTCTAGAACTTGATGGTGAGCGTGAGCCCCTGCGGACTCACTGCGGTTGCGCCCGTGGACTTGATGGCCCGGAGCATCGCCGCCAGGGCGACTCCGGCCGAGAGTGCCAAGGCGGCGGCGGCCAGGATGAGTAGGCCGTCGGACGCTGCGATGTACCTGCGGCGGCCCTGGCCGTGCTGGTCCAGGACGTCGACCAGGCCGAGCCGGATCGCGTAGTCCACGGCACTGTGCGGAACGTGAGCGGACCTCACAACGTCGGCCACGGGCACCGATCCCTCCGGCGTGACCCTCCAGCCCTCGGGAGCCGACGGCCGGGGAGTGGTGCTCTCGCTAACGGCGGTCTTGGTCTTGGTCGCGGTCACGCTGTCCCCTCCTATTCGTAATCTTTGGAAGATCATAGCACCCACCTGCCCCTTTCCCGACATCCCGTCACAGACCCGTTCTCACCGGTTCGTTGCCGTGCCTAAGTACGTCATCCGGTTGACGTACCGGCCGGACCGATGACGTACTGGTCGTCCAGGCCGGGGCCAACGACCGGCGCCCGGCCACCTATTGCAGGAGACCGGGCGCCCGGGGCGGAGCCGACTAGAACGGTGGTTCCTGGACGTGTCCGCCGTCGGGGCCGGCGGGGGCCGCCGCCGGTCGGGTCTTGCTCGCGCTGGCCCACGCCTCGTCACCCGGGGCCCCCTGGCCACTCTTGGACACCCTCTTGACGGTCGCGGTGGCGAACACGAGGTCAGGACCGATCGCGTCCGCGTTGATCTGCCACGCGTACTTCTTGACCCCGGCCGCGTCGTCATACGAGCGCTGTTCCAGCTGGCCGACCACGATGACGCGCATCCCCTTCTGGAGGGACTCCGCCACGTGCTCAGCCGTCAGGCGCCAAGCGGTGACGTCGTGCCAGCTGGTCGGGCCGTCCTTCCACTCCTTGGTCTGGTCGTCCCTGACCCGCTTGGATACGCCAACGGACATCTTGGCGACCGCCACCCCCGACGGGGTGAAGCGGAGTTCCGGGTCCGCCCCGAGGTTGCCGACGATGGTTACCTGAGTGCTCATGTGATGTCTCCTCTACCGCGACTAGCGATGATCGCTAGAATGTGTTGACGATACGGCCACTATACGCACCACTTATTGGTGAGTACAGTGTGGTCACATGAGAACTAGGGAGCCAACCATGGCAGCACGTAAGAACTTCACCTCGGTCGGCTTGGACACCGCGACCCGCGACGCGATCTCGATGCAGGCCCTCACGCTGAGCGCGGAGATCGGTAAGCGGATCTCCATCGGGGAAGTCATCCGAGCCGCCTTCCAGGTCTCCATGCGCCACCGCGCCCAGCTGGTCAAGGAGCTGACAACCACAGGGGAGGAAAGCCCGTGAGCCTCACGCCCGGCCGCGTCCTGGCGGCCCGCCCGGTCCCGGTCGACGTCGACCAGCTCGACCTGTTCGCCCAGGACGCGCCCGACGTCGACCCGGGGCCGGCGGAATGCTCGGACCCCGACACCTGCACCGACCATGACCCGTGCCCGCCCTGCCTCGCAGAAGCCCGCGCAGCTGGACTGGCCCCGGCCGGAGACACCAACCAGAACACCGAAGGGAATTGACCAACATGAAGTTCCGCACCGAACGCCAGAGCTACACAGCCGAGCACACCATTGACGGGGTCACCGTGCCCATCACCAAAAGGCGGGATATCCGCGTGCCGATACTCCCCCGGAACTGGAACGGAATCGCAGTCCGCGCAGCCGTGGGACTCGTCCTCACCCTGACCATGATTTCCGTGGTCTGGTCCACGGCATCGATCGGCTCCCTGCTCGGTGGCGGGATCGGATTCGGCGCCGCGGTCGTATTCGACTTCGCCTGGGCCGTCTGCCTGCTTCTCGAATATCTGGCCCGGTTCGATCAGGAAAAGCGCGCGTTCCCGATCCGTCTCGGCTGGGCCCTCCTGGTGGCCACGATGGGCGCCATCTTCTGGCACGGATGGGTGAGCGGCAGTATCCCCATGGCGGTGGCAGGTGCGTCCGTAAGCGCCGTCGCGAAGGTTCTGTGGCTGGGCATCATGAAGTACGTCAACCGCGACCTGTCCCCCGAGGATGCCCAGTGGGTGGCCGCTCAGATCAGCGCGGCAAACGCCACGGCTGCCGTGGCAGATGCACGCCGGAACGCGGCCCGTATCGAACAGCGCGCCGCACTCGAACTCCTCGCCATGGAGCGCGAGCAAGCCACCATCGCCGAAGCCTTCGGCCTGCCTGCCCGCGAAACGGCGCCTGCACTGGAGACCGTGGCAGATGCACCGGAGGACGCGGAGTCGATCAGTGCATCTGCACCGGTGGCGGAACTTCTGGCCGGGATCACCCCGGAGCAGCTGGCCGCAGCGCTCGCGCTCCTCGGGCAGACGCAGGCTACGGCCGTGGCAGATGCACCGGACATCGAGGAGGAGGAACTCCTCCCGGCACTTCAGCCGCCCACCCTGTCGCACCTGAGCAAGGCAGATGCAATCCGCGTTGCCATCGACCGCCGCCCGGACTCCACGCCCGTACAGATCGCGAACCTGCTTTCGGGGTACGACGTGAACGTGTCCGCCGACTACGTCCGCCAGGTGCAGAGCCGCGACCGTGACGCCGCCCTGGCCGCCGCCGTCGACACGGACACCGAACGCGAGCACGCCGGGGCTGTCGTCCAGATCCGCAAAGCGAAGTAGAACAACCGCACCATCGAAGTAACCGGAAACGGTCCTCTCCATTAGAGCTGGAGAGGGCCGCTCCGGGTCTCCACTCCTACGCCTCGTCAAAGTCACAGGAGCGAAAACACCATGAGTATTGCAGGTCAAGGCACATCCGTGCC
>JAOPYH010000371.1 GCA_025964715.1 Streptosporangiaceae bacterium
TGGTCCGGCCCGCACGGCCCCGCAGCGCCTCGTCAAGCGAGCGAAGGTGATCTTCTTCGCCGGCCAGGGGATTCCCAACCGCCAGATCTCCCAGCGGGTGTGGATGCGCGAGCCCTACGTCGCCAAGTGGCCCCAGCGCTTCGAGGCGCCGGTCGGTCGGACCAGCCGCCCGGCGGTGTGCCAGAGGGCGTCGCGCAGCCGCTTGGGCTCGGCACAGGCGAGCTCTTGCCGCAGACAGGGGACCTTTGTCCACGTGAGGTTCTGGGCCATGAGCACCAACTCCAGCCGAGCTGCGTTGGCGGCGGTCGATCGCCGTCGGCTACGCGTTTGTCGGCGGCTATTACGGGCTGCCGTTCATCATGAGCCTGTACCTCCAGCAGGTGCGGGGGCTCACGGCCGTCGGCACCGGAATGGGCGTTCCTGCCGATGATGCTGATCGGTGCCATCCTCACCCGTTCAGCGCCCGCATCGCCGAGAAGGTGGGCGCTCGGGCGCTCGTCACCGGCGGCCTCGTCCTGATGACGGCTGGTCTCGTCATCCTCGCTCTGGTTCCGGCCTCGACACCCATCTGGGCACTGGCGGGGCTGATGGTCCTCGTCGGGGTGGCGGGTCCTCTCATCATGTTACCGGTCATGGCGATCCCGCTCAACAGCGTCCCCAATCGCCAAGCAGGCACAGCAAGCAGGGTATTCAATACGAGCCGGCAGATCGGCGGCGCCCTGGCCGTCGCTGTTTTCGGCGCACTGCTCGCCCAGCAAGGAAACTTCATGGGAGGACTGCGGACCCGCCTGCTGATCGCCGCCGGCGTCGCGCTTGCGACGGCCGCCACGAGCCTGCTATTCCGCTCGCCCAGACGTCAACTTGCAGCGGTCGCTGAGCCGGCGGTGGTGGACGCGGAGTCAGCGCGATGAGGAACTGGACCGCCGACGACCTCCACACGATCGGCGCGACGGCCGAAGTCGACGTCGCACCGTTGCGACCGGACGGATCGCTGCGCCCCTCCACGCCGATCTGGATCGTCCGAGTCGGTGACGACCTGTACGTGCGCTCCTACCGCGGGCCCCGCGGCAGCTGGTTCCGCCACGCGCTGCAGCGTCACGAGAGACGGATCCGCACCGGCGCGCTCCAACGCGACGTCATCTTCGAGGAGCCGGACGACGCCGATGATCGAGCCATCGACGAGGCCTACCGGAGCACGTACGGCCGGTCCGGGGGCGGGTATGCCGACACGATGGTGAGCCCGAACGCCAGGGCCGTGACATTGCGGCTCGTCCCCCGATGACACACGAGAGGAGAACAGCAGTGGCAGACAACAACGAACCCTCTGGTGCCGAGCGGATGTTCGGGGACTTTGCACCTGCGCTCGTGCGCTTCACGGATGACGTCCTGTTCGGTCAGGTCTGGAAGCGAGCGGAGCTGTCGCCGAAGGACCGCAGCCTCGTCACCATCGCGAGCCTGACCACGAGCGGGAACACCGAACAGCTCGTCTACCACCTCGGCCTCGCGAAACGCAACGGCGCGAGCGAGGAGGAGCTGATCGAAGCCATCACCCACCTGGCCTTCTACGCCGGGTGGCCCAAGGCCATGTCCGCCATGGCCGTCGCCAAGCAGGTCTTCCACGACAACCAGGATTGAAGGGACGACACCATGCGAGGAACAGTTCTCTACGCCCCCAGGGACGTGCGCTCCGAAGAGAGCGACGACCCGAAGATCGTCGAGCCGACCGACGCCATCATCCGGCCGTCCGCCACCTGCGTGTGCGGATCCGATCTGTGGGACTACCGCGGCATCAACCCGGTGGCCGAGCCGACCCCGATGGGACACGAGTACTGCGGCATCGTCGAGGAGGTCGGGGGCGAGGTCAGGAACATCAAGCCGGGACAGTTCGTCATAGGTTCCTTCTTCGCCTCCGACAACACCTGCCCGCACTGCCGCGCCGGGTTCCAGTCATCGTGCCAGCACCGCGAGCCCGTCCGCGGGGCACAGGCAGAGCTGCTGCGCGTCCCGCTCGCCGACGGCACGCTGGTGACCACCTTGGACCGACCGTCGGCCGAGTTGCTCCCGTGCCTGCTCTCCCTGTCGGATGTGATGGGCACCGGGTGGTTCGCCGCCGTCTGCGCGAACGTACAGCCGGGCATGACCGTTGCCGTCGTCGGCGACGGCGCGGTCGGCCTGCTCGGTGTGCTCTCCGCCGCCAAGATGGGCGCCGAGCGGATCATCGCCACGAGCCGCCACGAGCCGCGCCAACAGTTCGCCCGCACGTTCGGCGCCACCGACATCGTCACCGAGCGAGGCGAGGAAGCCGTGGCCCGCACGAAAGACATGACCCACGGCGTCGGGGCCGACGCCACGCTCGAATGCGTCGGCACCAGCGAGGCGATGACCCAGGCGCTGCGGTCGACCCGGCCGGGCGGTTTCGTCGGCTACGTCGGCGTCCCGCACGGCGTGAACATCGCAGGTGAGGAGCTGTTCTACTCGCACGTCGGCCTTCGTGGTGGCCCGGCGCCGGTGCGCCGGTTCCTGCCGGGGCTCATCGACCAGGTATGCAGCGGCGACATCGACCCGGGGAAGGTGTTCGACCTGACGCTGCCGCTCGACCGGGTCGCGGAGGGATACCGGGCGATGGACGAGCGCCGCGCCATCAAGGCGCTGCTATGCCCCTGAGCGGCGTAACCCAACAGGTAAGGAGATGCGATGGAAGTTCGCCCAAAGAAGCCGACCGCCAAGGGTCCGACCGAGTGGTTCACCGGCGACGTGTGGATCGACGGCATCGGCCAGGGCGGGGGGCACTCACCGGTGACCATCGGATCCGTGCACTTCACGCCGCGGGCCCGCACCGCCTGGCATTCGCATACGGTCGGCCAGACGCTCTACGTGACCGAAGGTGAAGGGCGTGTGCAGTCCCGCGGCGGGCCCAGGGTCACGATCCGCCCCGGCGATGTGGTCTCCTCGCCGGGCGACGAGTGGCACTGGCACGGCGGCGCACCCGACCTTTCATGACCCATCTCTCGTTGACCGAAGGAGACACTGAGTGGGGCAAGCATGTCGCGGACGCCGAGTACCACGACGAGCCCCAATAGCTCACTGATTGGCCCGTCCTCACAGGTCCGTCCCAGCCGCCGAGCGTCCGTGGGGTTGGGGATCTTGCATGCGGTGCTCTGCCCTCCGGGGGCGTCCAGGAGCCCAAGACCTTGAACCCCCAACCTGAAACCCGGGTCAAAGACGAGACCATCTCTGCATGCGTGATCCCACCTCCCGAATGTCGGAGGCATGGCGCTCCATAGTTTCCGGGAGCTCAGGAAGACGATCCCCCGCTCCTCAGTGTGTCGGGCACTCTTTGCGCAAACGGGCCTTTTCAGTTCCGTCAGCCCCTTGGGAGGCACAGCCTCACCGTGAGGGTGAGAGATTTTCTTAAGAAATGACAGTGGCAATGCCATGGCTCGAACCGCACGCGCAGGGAGGGCTACGTAGCCAGCAGGCGATCCACGATGTTGGCGAGCTCGGGCACGCGCTGGTCCACGACCGACCACACGATCTCCAAGTCAACGCCGAAGTAGCCGTGGATGAGAACGTCG
>JAOPYH010000035.1 GCA_025964715.1 Streptosporangiaceae bacterium
TTCCGCGCCCGGTCCGCTCCTCGCTCGTTCCTCGCTGCGATGCTCCCGGGCTGTCAGGCTCCGACGGCCTTGTGGACGTCGAGTGCCAGCAGCAGGGTGCCGTCGAGTTTGTAGGCGCCCCGGATCAGCTCCCGTGCCTGCCCGTCGAGGGTGTCCGGGGGGGCCTCGAAGTCGTTGGCGTCCACGTCCACGACGTCGGCGATGGAGTCCACCAGCAGGCTGACCGCCTCGCCGTGCAGCCGGACGACGATGACGACGGCGTCGGTGCCCTCCGGCCGCGGTGGGCGGCCCAGCCGCTCACGCAGCTCGATGGCGGTGACCACCTGACCGCGCAGGTTTATCAGCCCGGCCTCGGCCGGGGGCGCCAGAGGCACGCGGGTGAGGTTCTGGCTGCGCAGCACCTCCTGGACGTGCTCGACCTCGACGCCGTAGAGGTCGCCGTCCAGCCGGAAGGTGGCCAGCTGGCCGCTGGTGGCAGGTGCGCCGGTGTCGGTCGCGACGGACACGTCAGACCTCCAGGAGAGAGTCGGGGACGCCCGGGGGCGTCGGGAGAGTGGGCCGGGCGGCCGAGTCGTAGAAGGCGGGGTCGGCGGCGAGGATCGCGGCGCGGACGTCGAGCAGCTCGGTCACCTTCTCACCGAGCACGGCCGAGCCGAGCAGGCCCAAGTCGTCGATGTCGCTGCGGACGGCCGCCTCCCCGTCGACGATGTCGAGGATCTCCTCCACCACGATCGCGACACTGCGGCCGTGGTCGGAGTAGACGATGACCTCCAGCACCTCCCGCTCGGCCTGGCCGTAGGCGCCCAGGTGCCGGTCCAGCCGGACGATCGGCAGGATCGCCCCGCGGTACTGGACCACCTCCCGGTTGCCCACCTTCTCCACCGACTCGGTGCGCACCTGCTCGAGCCGGGTGACCGTGTCCAGTGGGATCGCCACCCGCCGGCCCTCGCCGATGGCCGCGAGCAGCATCCGCTGCCGCTCGCTGTCGGTGGCCGAGGCCGCCGCGGCGGCCTCGCGCGCCTGCTGCCGCTCGGAGGTCTCGGGGCGCAGCGCCCGCCGGGCCAGCGCCTGCACGTCGAGAATCAGCGCCACCGCGCCGTCGCCGAGAACCGTCGCACCGGAGTAGAGGCCGATCGCCTTCAGCTGGCCGCCGACGGCCTTCACGACGATCTCCTCGGTGTTGATGACCCGGTCCACCACCAGCCCGAAGCGGCGCCCCTCCGAGCGCAGGACGGCGATGACGACGTGGCCGTCGTGCCGGTCGGAGGGCAGGCCCAGCACCTCGGTGAGCCGGACCAGCGGCAGCAACTCCCCACGCAAGCGGTAGACCTGCGCCCCACCGACCTCCTCCACGGCGGTCGCGGCCTTCTCGGCGTCGAGCGCGACCAGCTCCTGAAGGCTGATCTGCGGGATGGCGTAGCGGTCGCCGGCGCACTCGATGGTCAACGCCGGGACGATCGCCAGGGTCAGCGGGATACGCAGCCGGCAGACGGTGCCCTCACCGGGGACCGACTCCACCTCGATGGTGCCGCCGATGGACTCGATGTTGGTCTTCACGACGTCCATGCCCACGCCGCGGCCGGAGACGTTGGTGACCTGGTCGGCCGTGGAGAAACCCGGCAGGAAGATCAGCTGCAGAATGTCGGCGGGGCCCATCCGGCCCAGCTGGTCCCGGGTGACCAGGCCACGCTCGACAGCCTTCCGGCCCACCTTCTCCGGGTCGATCCCCGCGCCGTCGTCGGCGACCTCGACCACCACCTGGCCGCTCTCGTGCCGAGCCCGCAGGGTCAGCACGCCCTCACCGGGCTTGCCGGCCGCCTTACGCCTCTCCGGCGCCTCGATCCCGTGGTCGACGGAGTTGCGGACCAGGTGGGTCAACGGGTCCTTGACCGCCTCCAACAGGGTCTTGTCCAGCTCGGTCTCCCGACCCTCCATGTCCAGCCGGATCGTCTTCTTCAGCTGCATACCCAGATCCCGGACCACGCGCGGCAACTTCGACCAGATGTGGTCGATCGGCTGCATACGCGTCTTCATGACCCCCTCCTGCAACTCACTCGCGATCAGATTCAGCCGCTGCGACGCACGCAACAGATCGGTGTCATCGGAGCGCCCGACGTACTGCACGATCTGGTTGCGCGTGAGCACCAGCTCACCCACCAGCAACATCAGCGAGTCCAGCAGGTCCACGTCCACACGGATCGTGCTATCGGCCACCGCACGGCGACCCGGCTGGCCCCCACCACCCTCGGCCCCACCCCCGTCCACATCAACATGCTCGACATCCGCGGCCGCGACGGCAGGGGTGGGGTCGGCCCGCGTCGGCTCGACCGCCACGGGAGCGTGCTGCATCTGAGTCGCCTCCTGGGCGGGCTCGTCGACGGGCGCGGGGAACGCCTCGCCGGGGTCCGTGGGCACGGCCTCCGGAGCGGGGCGGGGAGCGGGCACGGCGACCGGCGGGGCGGCCGTCGTGCGGCGGGCCGCCCTGGCCGGGGCCTTTGCCGGGGCCTTTGCCGGCGCCTTCTTCGCGGCGGCTCTGGCCGGCGCCTTCGCCGCTGCCTTGGCGGGCGCCTTCTTCGGAGCGGGCTTCGCGGGGTGCGGGGCAGATGCGACCGCCGGCTGGTCCTCCATCGCGGCGCTGATCGCGGCCACGACGGCGGAGACGTCGACCTCCCCCTCACCCCCGCTGGCCTCGATCGAGGTCAGCAGCGAGCGCACGCAGTCCACCATCTCCAGCAGGACGCTGGTGCGGGCCGCGGTGAGCGCCAGCTCACCGTCGCGCAGCCGCGACAGCATGTTCTCGCCGACGTGCGTGACCTCCTCGAGCCGGTTGAAGGCGAGGAAGCCGCTGGTGCCCTTGATCGTGTGGATCGTGCGGAAGATGCTGGACAGCCGCTCGCGGGAGTCCGGCTCCTGCTCCAGGGCGACCAGGTCGGTGTCGAGCTGGTCGAGGTTCTCGTGGCTCTCGACCAGGAATTCCTCGACGATGTCGTCCAGACCCTCCACGATGCTCTCTTTCTGTTCTAGGACTTCTCTTCTATGACTTCGCTTCCGGGGACTTCGCTTCCGGGGACTGCTCTTCCGGGACCCCGGGCGCAGGGTGCTCCGGGTCCGTTATCGGCGGACTTGCCGCGGAAGTGACGTGCACCGCGAACAGCCCCGGCCCGGCGGCGCACCGGGCCGGGGCTGTTCTTGATCAGTAGGTGAAGCGGCTGACCGAGGTGCGCAGGTCGGCGGCCATGCGGGAGAGCTCGTCGACGGCGATCCGGGTCTGGCCCAGGGCCTGCGTGGTCGACTCCGCCGCGGTGGAGACGCCGCTGATGTTGGCGGCGATCTCGGTGGTTCCGCCGGCGGCCTCGGTCACCGAGCGCGACATCTCGCCGGTGGTCGCGGTCTGCTCCTCCACCGCCGAGGCGATGGTCAGCTGGAAGTCATTGATGCTCCCGATCACCTCCGAGATCCCGCCGATGGCCGCGATCGCCTTGGCCGTGTCGCCCTGGATCGCCTCCACCCGCCGC
>JAOPYH010000539.1 GCA_025964715.1 Streptosporangiaceae bacterium
ACCTCGGGAGCGGGTTTTTGATGCGATCTCGACGCTGCGCGGGGTCCGCAACTGGTGGACGCCCGTCGTCACCGGGTCACCCAGCCCGGGCGACGCGCTGACGTTCGGCTTCGCCGGACTCGACGAGGCGATCGTCATGCGCATCGAGGAAATAACATTCCCGGCTCGCGTGCGCTGGACCTGCCTCAAACACACCAGCGCCCCCGCGTGGACGGACACCGGCGTCAGCTTTGAGCTGTCCGAGACGGGGCCGGAGGAATGCGTGCTCACCTTCCGGCACATCGGTATTGGCGCCGCGGACGTCGCGGTCGGCTGGGACCGGTTTCTCACCAGCCTCGCCAGCCTCGTTGAGACTGGTGCCGGCAAGCCGTACCGAGCCGTGAAAGACGAGGCGCTCGACGTGGCGAGGGCCTATCACGCCGCCTGGACGGGCAAGGACTTCGCCGCCGCGCGTCGCTATCTCGCCGAAGATCTGCAGACCGACGTCCCGCTCAACATCTATATCGGGCCGGACGACTTCGCCGCCGCCGTCGCCCGTTTCGGCGCGCTCGCCGACCGGGTCGACCTACTGGCCGAATTCGGTTCCGCCGCCCAGGCACTGCTGCTCTACGACATGCATACCCAGCCATTCGGCACTCTGCGCGTCGCCGAGCACTTCACTGTCGGCGACGGCCTGATCAGGAGCATTCGCCACGTCCACGACACCGCCGCGCTGCGCCGAGCAGGATGAACCGACAGATGTCGTTCGAGGCCATCGCCGACCGGCTGCTAAGCGAACCCGGCGTCACCGACGGCACCGGCTTCGGTACCTCCCCAGGTCTACGCGTGCAGGGCCGAATCTTCGCAATGCTCGCGCGCGAGGAGTTCGCCGTGAAGCTTTCCGCCACCCGCTGCGCAGAACTCCTGGCCATGGGCATTGCCCGACCCTTTACCCGCGGCCAAGGACGCCCACTCAAGGAATGGACAATTATCAGCGACGCCGCCGAAAGCGACTGGTTCGCCCTCGCCCAGGAAGCCCTTGCCTTCGTTCGTCCGCGGGCGAGCACGCAGTCGCGAGCAACTCCGTAAGACGATCCGCTACGGGACAGCCACTTCCGGCTGCGAATGCCTCCCCGAGATGTCTCGCTCGTCGTTGGTCGACGGGCGAATCCTGGTCGAGAACTCTGTCTTCGAGGACCTTCGTGACGTAGCCGGAGGCGGGCGTCACTGGTGAGCTCGGCGCGCGGCTGAAGACAGGTCAGCCGATCCGCTCGGCCAGGGACACGATGATCCCCTCCGGACCGCGTACGTAGGCCATGCGCCAGAGGTGCTCGTACTGACCGATGTCGCCGACCAGGCCGTAGCCGTCCGCGGCCAGCCGGTCGACCGCCGCCTGGAGGTCGTCGACCTCGAAGGCCACGTTGCGCAGGCCCAGTTCGTTGGCCATCGCGGCGGGCGATCCCGGCTCGTGGTCGGGCCGGACGAAGCTCGAGAGCTCCAGCCGGGTACCTCCGTCGGGCGGCCGCAGCATGACGATCTCGGTGCGGGAGTCAGGGATGCCGATGACGGTGTCCAGGAACTCGCCCTCCACGAACATCCGCGTGCCCTCGACCTCGAGGCCCAGTCCCACGAAGAACGCCGTCACCGTGTCGAGGTCGGCAACGGTGATACCGACATGGTCGAAACGTCGTACATGTGACATGGCGTCCATCCTCCGGTGTTCATCTTGTCGATCTACCCGAAGGGACGGAACCACCGGGGGATCTCGACACGATCATCGGCGATAATCTCTCAGAGGCCGTAGGCGACCTCCTGCTCATGTCCGGTAAGCCGGCAGGCGCGATAGCGAGGGCCGATCAGTTCTTGAACAGCGCGCTGTAGGCGTTGATCGCCGGCTGGCCGCCGAGGTGGGCGTAGAGCACGTTCGCGTCCCGAGCGATTTCGCCGGTGCGAACGAGGTCGATCAGCGCCGCCATCGACTTGCCTTCGTAGACGGGGTCGATGATCATGCCTTCGAGGCTGCCGGTCAGCCGGATGGCGTCGAGGGTCGACGCGACTGGGATGCCGTAATAGTCACCGGCCCAGCCGTCGAGGACGGTGATCTCGTCCTTACGCAGGTCCCGACCCAACTCGATGAGATCGGCAGTGTTGCGCGCGATCTTTTCAACCTGGGCGCGGGTCTCGTCAATCTTCGCCGAGGCGTCGATGCCGAGCACGCTGCGAGGCCGATCCTGTCCGGCGAAGCCCGCGATCATCCCGGCCTGCGTGGAACCGGTGACGCTGCAGACGATGACGGTGTCGAAGAAGACGCCGAGTTCCTGTTCCTGCTGCTGTACCTCGTAGGCCCAGCTCGCGAAGCCCAGGCCGCCGAGGCGGTGGTCCGACGCGCCGGCCGGGATCGCGTACGGGACGCCGCCGTCGGTCCTGATCTGTTCGAGCGCGTTCTCCCAACTCTCCTTGAAGCCGATCCCGAACCCGGCATCGACGAGTTCGACGTGGGCGCCCATGATCCGCGACAGCAGGATGTTGCCGACCCGGTCGTTCACGGAGTCCGGCCAGTCGACCCAGCTCTCCTGCACCAGGCGCGCCTTGAGCCCGAGCTTGGCGGCGACCGCGGCGACCTGCCGCGTGTGGTTCGACTGCACGCCGCCGATCGAGACCAGGTGCGTCGCGCCCTGCTCGAGGGCATCGGGCACGAGGTACTCGAGCTTGCGGGTCTTGTTGCCGCCGAACGCGAGGCCGGAGTTGCAGTCCTCGCGCTTGGCCCAGATTCGGGCACCGCCGAGGTGGTCGGACAGCCGCTGGAGCCGATGCACCGGGCTCGGCCCGAACAGCAGCGGATAGCGGGGGAAGTCAGTCAATGCCACGATGCGCTCCCGGTGCCGCAAGCCCGATGTCCCCGACACCGTACTTCGTCGCCGCTGGCGCGAAGAGATGCTGACCTTGCTGGGTTCGGTCCGGACTGCCTGACGGACCTGGGGGTTCAGCCCAAGCAGGGTGAGGATGAGGCCCGGCAGGTCGGCGCCAATCCGCCCGGAACTGTCGTAACCGTGCGGCGACGGCCTGCAATACCCGGCGAGCCTGTTGTCAGATGTCTGTGCTGCGCCGGCCCGTTGCCACACCGGCAGCTTCATCGACCGAGAATCGCCATGATGTCTCGGACTCCCAGGCGGTGAGTACGTCGCGTTCGCCTGGTCGGTTCACGTCGTCGAGGATGACGGTCGCTGTCTCGGGCAGCAGCGGTCCGAAGGCAGCAAGGGCGGGCGCACGGCGACGGCCGTGTCCAGGTTCGTAGGCCGGGGGCCCGTCGACGATGAGAAGGTCGACCTGCTCCGGCATCTCCCTCAGTGCGGAGCGGGCGTACCAGGGCGGGTCGTCCTCCAGCGGCGCGTGCACGACACGCGCGACGTCGTTCAGCGACTCTCGTCGTAGCAGGTCCGTGACGAGCGCGGCCCACTGCGCGTCGTGTTCGAGCGCCACGATGGTGGCACCGCCACCGCGCTGGCGCAGCAGGCGGGCCAGAACCACAGTGCTGACGCCGCTGCCGCATTCGGCGATCCGCGTGCTGCCCCGGTGCACGATCTCGTTGCACACGAGCGCCAGCCCGGCCGGGCGCATCGCCCCGGTGCTCCAGGGCAGATAGTTGCCTTCGTCGAGCAGCGGCCTGAGAACCTGCCAGGCGTGCAGATCCTCAGCGTGGCGCGGGTCGTCGGTGAACCCGTTCATGTCGCACCGTCCAGACTCGCGGGGCGTCCCACTGAATTCGCCGTCCGGTCCGCCCGGATGACTCTGCCAGGAAACCATGCCGCTATTTCTGGAATGCGCCATGAACTCTTCGTGAACAGGGATGTCGTTCGGTTGCCCCTACCTGAACTGCGACCTGTGCGCCTCTAGGTTGACGAGTCCGGGCGCACGCGTCCGCTGATCCCGGACGGTGGGCAGACAGATGCTGGTGACACGCGTTCTCGGAAAGCTCGAGCCGGGCGGCGCACAACTGGCGCTTCTGCGTTTGTCTCGCGAACTCCGACGGCGACACGGCGTGCACACGAGACTGGTCGTCGGCGACGCAAGCCATGACGGCATCCGACTCGCGCAGCGGTACGGCGTGCAGACAATCGCGTTGCGAACCGCATCGGCGCTCCACCCGCAGCGGAACCTGCAGTGGCAACGATCAAGGCGGTTTGCGGCCTGGCTGACGGACAAGCTCGACGGCGCCGACCTCGTGCACGCTCACATGCTCGGGGCGTGGTGGGCCGTCGCGCAGGTCATCGACCCGTGGACGCCGTTCGTCGCGACCGAGCACAACGAGGTGAACTGGACGCCCCGGCGTATCAGGTCGCTGGGGCCGGCCGCCCGCAGGATCGATCGGTTCTACGCCATGGGTCCGGCAGCCTGCCGGTTTGCCGTCAGCGCGGGGGTGCGGACCGACGTCATCAGACCCGCACGCTCGTCGGTCGCCGGACTCAGCGCAACCGCCCGCCACGGCCTGAGGACTCCCCGCCTGACGTTCTCGGGGCGGTTCTGCGAGGACAAGGGCCCGGACGTCCTGGTCGAGGCGATCTCGCTGCTCGACCGCGACGACCTGCCCGCTTACCTGCTCGGCGACGGCCCGTTGCGCACCCGCCTCGCGGAGCGTATCCACCAGCGAGGATTGGCCGGTCGCGTATTCATGCCCGGCTGGGTGGACAAGCCGTGGACCTACATCGCCGGGAGCGCCGTGCACGTGGTGCCCTCACGCGAAGAGGCCTGGTCGCAGAGTGCCGTGCTCGCCCTCGGGCTCGGTGTCCCGGTCGTCGGTACCCACGTCGACGGGCTCGCAGACACCTTGTCGCAGTCGCGTGGCGTGACTGTCGCGCCAGACGATCCGCTGGCGCTCAGCGGGGCGATCTCCGACGCCCTCGCCGGGCGCTCGCCCATCGACCGGACCGGCGCGATCAGGTACGCCCGCCAGTTCACCGCCGCCCGCGTCGCCGACCGCTACTTCGCGGAATACCAAGCACTGTTGACCACCCCGGCTCACGCCCTCGCCCCCGCGCTCGAAGACACCGCGCTCGAAGACACCGGGCTCGAAGACACCGCCTGAGACATCTGCCCGACATCACGCGCCCGCTGTACGTGCCGTGGGTGAAACGGAACTTGCCATGCGCGCTGCTGCGGCGCGAGGGTGGGTCTTATGCCCCCTGGGCCTTCGGAGGCGTGGTCCGGACGGTCATTCGTTCGCCGGGTCTTCCGAAGATGCTGAGGATCTCCGCGGGTTCGTCCCCGGTACTACCGAACCAGTGCGGCACCTTGGTGTCGAATGAGGCGACCTCCCCCGGCCCGAGCACCCAGTCCTGGTCGCCGAGAACGAACCGCATGTGCCCGGACAGGACGTAGATCCATTCGTAGCCGTCGTGGGCCCGTGGCTCCGGGGTTGCCTTGCTGGTCGGGATGACGATCTTCCAGGCCTGCATCCCATCGGGTTGGCGGGTCAGCGGGATCACCGTCCGACCCTTGAGGCGACCAGGCTTGAGCTGGAGTCGCGGGTCGCCCTCCTCGGGCGCCGCAACGAGGTCGTCCAGCG
>JAOPYH010000423.1 GCA_025964715.1 Streptosporangiaceae bacterium
GCCGGCTTGGCGGGAGCCTTGTCCTTGGCCTTCGCGGCGGCCTTCGGGGCCGGCGCCGGAGCCGGGGCTTACTTGGCGGGGGCCGGGGCGCTCGCACACGGGGGAGACGACGAGGTCGCGACGGCACCGTTCAGAGAGGCCTTCTTGGCCGGACGGGAATCTGGCTGATAGTCGGCGAAGAAGTTCCACCAGGCTCGGTCAACCGAATTGGGGTCTTCCAAGTACTTCTGGTAGAGCTCATCCACCAGCCATTCGTTGGGGCCGAAATCGGCCTTGCTAAGGTCGGCAGGTGTGCGCGACGACTCGGTCGACACGGCGGAGATCGCCCTCTTCCGCGGCTCGCAGGTGGGTTCTTGAATCGCCTCAAGGCTACTCGCCTGTAGGACGCGTCCAGGCATGCCATGGGTCACACCTGCACAACCACTGATTATCGGCGATCTTCGCCCGTCACCGTGCGGGTTTCGACAAGATCAGATTGAGGCTGAGACCACGTGGCCGGGATCTGGCCGCACACGAGCACGCCGAGCCCCGGCCGCCGAATCTCCGCGAGAGCCCATTGAGGGCGATCACCGGAATATCGGTCCAGACGGACCGGTCATTTCCGCTGGTCGCTAGGCTGGCCCGAACCGGACCAACGTGGGGGTGCTGATCCCGGATGCTGACCACCTTCAACGACCTGGTGCAAGGCCTGCCGTCACCGCTGGTCTACGGCGTCGTGGCGGCGCTGGTCTTCGCCGAGGCGGCGCTGTTCTTCGGGTTCGTCTTCCCGGGCGAGACCGCGATCATCGTCGGCGGCGTGCTCGCGAGCCAGGGACGGCTTTCCCTGCCGTTGCTGCTGGTCATCGTGGTGATCTCGGCCATAGTCGGGGACTCGATCGGCTATGAGATCGGCCGCAGATTCGGACCGCGGCTGCTCAGCACCCGCGCCATGCGAAAACACCTCTCGAAGGTGGACAAGGCCCAGGACCTCATCCGCCGCCGCGGCGCGTTCGCCGTCTTCATCGGCCGCTTCACCGCAGTGCTGCGGGCACTCATGCCGGCCTTGGCCGGCAGCGCCCGCGTGCCCTATCCGAAGTTCCTGGTCTTCAACGCCCTCGGTGGCCTTGCCTGGGGCGTCGGTTTCACGCTCGGCGGGTTCTTCGTGGGCACCGCCTTCGAGCACGCGGCGCGCCTGCTCGGCCGGACCCTGGCCATCGTGGTGGTGGCCGTCGCGATCATCGCCCTGATCATCTGGGCGGTCCGGCGGCACCGCGGCAGGTCGGCGGAGGAGCGGACCGCCGAGGACATCGTGGAGGACGCCGAGGAGCAGGCCGATGGGGAGCAGGTCGGTGGGGAGCACGGCGCGACCGGCACCTCGGCCCGCGACGCCGGCCTGATCGAAGCGGTGCGGGACCCACGCAAGGACACCGCCTGACCGTCCGGCCCCCTGTGTGAATCGACCTCCCGCGCATCCCGCGGCCGACGACCGAGCGGGATTCGGTCAAGGTGGTACCACTGGGTAACCCCGGGCGGTTACCGTGAGCCTGTGGCTGCGGGGCAGCGCGGATCATGCGGATCATGCGGATGATGAGGAGACATGGCATGGCGGAACTCAGGTTCGACGGGCGGGTGGCGGTCGTCACCGGTGCCGGGCACGGGCTTGGCCGGCAGCACGCGGTTGAGCTCGCCGCGCGTGGCGCGAAGGTCGTGGTCAACGACCTCGGCGGGGACGTGCACGGCGGCGGTTCCTCCAGCGGTCCGGCCCAGGACGTCGTCGACGAGATCATCAAGAACGGCGGCGAGGCCGTCGCCGACGGCGGCAACGTCGCCACCGAAGAGGGCGCGCAGGGCATCGTGCAGACCGCGCTGGACACCTTCGGCAAGGTCGACATCGTCGTCAACAACGCGGGCATCCTGCGGGACAAGTCGTTCAAGAACATGAGCGCGGCGGAGTTCGACGCGGTCATCGCGGTGCACCTGCGCGGCTCGTTCCTCGTCACCAAGGCGGCGTGGTCGCATCTGCGCGACCAGGGTTATGGGCGCGTCGTCAACACCTCGTCGCCGTCCGGCCTGTTCGGCAACTTCGGCCAGGCCAACTACTCGGCGGCGAAGATGGGCCTCGTCGGGCTCACCAAGACGCTCTCCCTCGAGGGCGCCAAGTACAACGTCAAGGTCAACGCCATCGCGCCCGTGGCCTACACCCGCATGACCGAGGACCTGTTCCCGGCCGAGTTCGCGGACAGGCTCGGCGTCGAGCTGGTGACGCCCCTCGTGGCCTGGCTGGCGCACGAGAGCGTCGGCTCGACGGGTGAGACCTATTCGGTGGGCGGCGGCCGCATCGCCCGGGTGTTCGTGGCCGAGGGTGCGGGATTCGCCAAGAAGGACGGTCTCACCATCGAGGACGTACGCGACAACTGGCAGCAGATCAACGCCGAGACGCCCTACATCGTGCCCAGGAACATCGGCGAGCAGACCGCCGCCGTGTTCGAGGCTCTCAAGTAACGCGGACATGGCAGACATCGACGTGGACCGGCGGGACGGCGTGGTCGTCATCACGCTGGCCCGGCCGGCCAGGCTCAACGCGGTCACGCCCGGGTTGCTGGAGGAGCTCAACGCGGTCCTGGACGGGCTGATGACCGACACCGCCACCCGGATCGTGGTGCTCACGGGGCAAGGCCGCGGGTTCTGCGCGGGGATGGACATCCGCGGTGGTGAGCCGGGTTCGGGCGAGACGCCCGAGCCGGACGGCAGGATGCAGCGGATCTACCACGGCATGACCCGTGGCGGCGAGGCGGTGGCCAGGCTGCGCGAGATTCCCCAGCCCGTGATCGCGGCGCTGCACGGGCCGGTCGTCGGCATGGGGATCTCGCTGGCGCTCGCCTGCGACTTCCGGATCGCCGACCCGTCCACGAACTTCGTCTCGCCTTTCATGGACCTCGGCCTGTCCGCCGGAGACGTCGGCCTGTCCTGGCTGCTGCCCCGCGTGGTCGGCCCGGCGAAGGCGGCCGAGATCCTCTACCGGGCGCAGACCCTGACCGCGCCGCGGGCCTACGAGCTCGGGATGCTGACCGAGGTCGTGGGGGAGCACGGTGATGTCGACGCCGCCCTGAAGCTCGCCGAGGAGCTGCTCGCCAAGTCGCCGTACGGCCTGCGGCACACCAAGGAGCTGCTCAACCTGTCCCTGGGCGGACCGGCACTGCGGGAGCACCTGGCGGTCGAGAACCGTACGCAGGCGATGGCCTTCTTCACCGAGGACTTCGCCGAAGGCGTCACCGCGACCTTGGAGAAGCGGCCGCCGAGGTTCCGCAACCGCTGACGCCGGGGCCCGGGGAAGGCATTCCCCGGGCCTCACCCGTCACCGGCCCGCGAGGCGGATCAGCAGGTCCTTCACCTCCGTGGCGTGATAGCGGTCCCGCGCGACACCGGGGTCGGAGCACAGCAGCACCGGGCCGTCGGCCGGGTCGGACGGCAGGCGACCATGGCTGCCCCGCACCGCCGAACCGTTCAGTGCCACCACGCTCATGAGGTAGCGCATCCCGAGCTTCTTACGGGCCAGCGCCACCCCGGCACGCAGCTTGACCGTCGGATCCGCCGGGTCCATGAAGAGCTCGGCGGGGTCGTAGCCGGGTTTGCGGTGGATGTCGACGAGCCGGGCGAAGTCCGGGGCCCTGTCGTCGTCGAGCCAGTAGTAATAGGTGAACCACGAGTCTTGGTCGGCCACCGCGACCAGATCCCCGGACCGCTCGTGATCCAGACCCTGCTCGGCCTTGCCCTTGTCGTCCAGGATCTCGGCGACGCCGGGCAGTCCGGACAGCACGTCCCGGACCCGGTCCAGGTCCGCCGGGTCGCGTACGTACACGTGCGCGATCTGGTGGTCGGCCACCGCGAACGCGCGTGAGGTCCACGGGTCCAGGTACTCCATGCCGTCCTGGGTGTGCACCTCCAGCAGCCCCTCCCGGCGCAGGGCCCTGTTGATGTCCACGGGACGCGACACCGAGGTGATGCCGTACTCCGACAGCGCCACCGTCGTGGCGCCCCGCTCGGCGGCGGCGGCCAGCAGCGGCCCGAGGAGCCGGTCCAGGTCCGCGGCGGCCCGCGCGGCGCGCGGGTCGTCGGGCCCCCAGCGCTGCAGGTCGTAGTCCAGGTGCGGCAGGTAGACGAGGGTCAGGTCGGGGCGCTCCTCGGTGATCAGCAGCTCGGCGGCCGAACAGATCCAGCGGGAGGAGGGCAGCCCGGCTCCCGGACCCCAGTAGGTGAACAGCGGGAAGGTCCCCAGCCGGTCGGTGAGGCGGTCGTGCAGCGCGGGCGGCCAGGTGTAGCAGTCGGGTTCCTTGCGCCCGTCGGCGTAATAGACCGGGCGTGGGGTGACGGTCCAGTCGGTCGCCGCGCCCATGGCATACCACCAGCAGACGTTCGCGACCGTGTAACCCGGACGTTCGCGGCGCAGCACGTCCCATACCTTCTCGCCCTGCACGAGAGCGTTGTGCTGGCGCCACAGCAGAACCTCGCCGACGTCACGGAAGTACCACCCGTTGGCCACCGCGCCGTGTCCGCGCGGCAGCTCCCCGGTGAGGAACGTGGACTGAACCGTACAGGTCACGGCCGGGAGCACCGTGCCGAGCTCGGCCTGGAACCCTCCGGCGGCCAGGGCGGACAGGTTGGGCATGTGGGGGAGCAGCCGGGGCGTGAGCCCGACGACGTCCAGTACGACGAGAGGGGTCATCAGGTCTCTTCCTTGAGGCCGAGGCCGGTGAGCCGGGCGCGGGTCCAGTCGAGTTCGGCGGCGATGCCGGCGACCAGGCGGTCATCGGACGTCGTGCCGCCCGGGAGCACCGTCCAGGTGTAGGTCTCCACCTCGATGTGGTCCGTCCGCGCGGCCGGGCCGCCGAACAGGGCTCGAAGCGCTCCGGTCAGCACCTCCTGGGTGCCGGTCAGCGGGGCGGGTGGATCGGCGTGCAGGGGAAGGTGGAAGTGCACCCGCCAGGGCGCGTCGTCGGGCAGCGCCGCCGCGCCGCTGAGGGCCTCGGGCAGGTCGTCGGTGCCCTGCACCCGGCCACCGGCCAGCGCCCGGGTCTGGTGCAGGTAGCGAGGTTCGGCGAAGCCGGCCAGAAGGTCGCGTGCGGCGCCGGGCTCGGAGGCGTGCAGGGCCACGGAGGCCTGGGTCTTGACGACCGGCAACCCCGCCCGCTCGAGCCTGGCGAGCGCCTCCTCGGGGTCCTCGAAGGCGACGGCGAGGTGGCAGGTGTCCAGGCAGACGCCGAGCCGATCGGGGTCGAGTCCGGACAGGTGGGTCACCGCGTCGGTGGTGGTCTCAACGACGCAGCCGGGCTCCGGCTCCAGGGCCACCCGTACGCTCCGTCCGGTCTCGGCCTCCAGCCGGGCGAGCCCGCCGGAGAGGACGTCCAGGTTGCGCCGTGCGGCGTCGCCCCGGGCGGCGTCCCACCATGGGCGCCAGCCGAGCGGCAACGTCGACACGCTGCCACGGGTCACGTCAGCGGGCAGCAATGCCGCGAGCACGCGGGCCAGGTCGAGCGTGTAGGCCGCCCTGGCCGGATCGGCCCAGTCCGGCAGGTACACGTCGGTCTTCACGACCTCGTGGCCGAACCCCTCGTACGGGAAGCCGTTGAGCGTCACGACCTCGAGCCCGCCGGCGGTGAGCGCCTCGCGCAGCCGCCGCAGCGCCCTCGGGTCGGCGACCAGCTCGGCGGCGACCGGCCGTGGCAGCCACAGCCCGACGGACAGCCGGGCAACGCCGAGCCGTTCCCGCACGGGACGGGCGTAGCGCTCCAGCCGGTCCAGGACACCGGGGAGGTCGTCGGCGGGATGCACGTTGGCGCAGTAGGCGAGATGGACGACGGTGCCGTCGGGATGCCGAAAACGCATACCGGCCCGCCTACGACCGGCCGCCGCGGAGCACGGAGTTGCCGGCGAAGAGCTGCCCGGCCTCGGCCGTCTCCTCCAGCACGAGCCGGCCGCTCTGGCCGTAGAACGCCACCGGGTTCTCCCACAGCACCCGGTCGACGTCGGCCTCGGTGAAGCCGGCCGCCAGCATGGCGTCCCCGGTCCGCCGGGTCTTGAGTGGATCGCTGCGGCCCCAGTCGGCGGCGGAGTTGACCAGCACCCGCTCGGTGCCGTACTCGCGCAGGATGTCGACCATGCGGTCCTCGTCCATCTTGGTGTCGGGATAGATCGAGAACCCCATCCAGCACCCGGTCCCGGCCACGAGCCCGGCGGTCACCTCGTTAAGGTGGTCGATCACTACGCGCTCCGCCCCGATGCCGGACTCGCGCACGACGTCCAGGGACCGGCGGGTCCCCGCCGCCTTGTCGCGGTGGGGGGTGTGGACCAGCGCCGGCAGCCCGTGCTCGACGGCGAGGGCGAGCTGCCGGGCGAAGATCTCGTCCTCCTCCGGCGTCATCGAGTCGTAGCCGACCTCGCCGACTGCTACGACGCCGTCCTTCTCCAGATAGCGCGGCAGGATCTCCAGCACAGGCCGGCAGCGGGGGTCCCCCGCCTCCTTGGGGTTGAGCGCGATCGTGCAGTGGTGGCGGATGCCGAACTGCGCCGCCCGGAACGGCTCCCAGCCGACCAGCCCGTCGAAGTAGTCGACGAAGGTGTCCACCGAGGTGCGCGGCTGGCCAAGCCAGAACGCCGGCTCGACCAGGGCGCGCACCCCGGCGGCGTACATCCGTTCGTAGTCGTCGGTCGTCCGCGAGGTCATGTGGATGTGGGGGTCGAAGATGCGCACTAGCGCTCCTTGCCGAGGGTTTCCAGGAACCGTGAGTCGAGGAACCGGGTCACGTCCGGCGGTATGTCGCGTCCCGCCGCCGCCCGCTCCCGCGCGTAGTCGGTCATCATGCGGGCCAGCTCGGCGTCGGCCCGCCGGTCCAGGCCGGTGACCTGGCTCAGCGGCACGCCGGTGAACACGCACTTGAGCACCGCCTGCCGCCAGGCGTGGTCGCTCAGCCGGGCGCCGCCGTACGGGCCGAGCGCCGCGGCGACGAGCCGGGTGTCGTTGCTGCGCAGCGCGTCATGGACGAGTGACAGCGCCCCTTCGCCGATCTCCGCGTCCAAGGCGGCGAGTGAGCGGAGCACGGCCCGGCGCTCGTGCGCGTCGCCGAACCGGTAGAGGTCCAGCAACCGGCCGGTCAGTTCGTCGCCGGCGCCGGGCAGCTCCAGCAGGATGAGCACGCGGGCCGCGTCGTCGACGCTCCAGTCGTCGCAGCCAGGCCCTGCTGGCCGGAGCCGGCCGCGGCCGCATTCGCGGCCCGCGGCGGGCAGTGCCGCGGCCGCG
>JAOPYH010000426.1 GCA_025964715.1 Streptosporangiaceae bacterium
TGGTCGAGGGCGAATGGGGGCGGATCGAGGAGCTGACGCTGACCTACGTCGTGGTGCGGACCTGGACGAACGCCGGCTGATCCTGCCGGTGTCCTACTTCACCCAGCGTACGGAGCTGCACGCGTTCCTGTCCGACCACCCACTGTGGGACCGGCGAGACTGGGTGCTGCAGGTCACAGACATCCTCCCCAACGGCCTGGTCCAGCTGCGCGCGTTGATGAGCGCGGCCGACGCCAGTGCCTGGGACCTGCGCTGTGACGTGCGCGAGCGCCTGATCGAGTTCGTGCGTGAGAAGCACCCGGACGCGCTGCCGCGCTTCCGCGCCGAGGGCCCGGTGCTCTCGGAGATGAAGTCCGCGCCCTAGCGGGTGAGGTCGGCCGGTCGACGGCGACCGCCCGGCTCAGACGAGTTTGATCTCGCCCCCCGCAACGGTGATCTGCTTCGCGGGCAGGGGCTTGTCCGCGGGGCCCGACGCCACAGAGGCATCGGAGATCTTGAACTTGCTGCCGTGGCAGGGACAGTTGATCGTGCCGCCCGACACCGAGTCGACCCCGCAGCCGCGGTGGGTGCAGGTCGAGCTGAACGCCTTGAAGGTGCCCTGCACCGGCTGGGTCACCACGACCTGCTGGTCGGGGAACACCTTGCCGCCGCCGACCGGGATGTCACTCGTTTTGGCCAGGGCTCCCCCGGCGCCCGGTGCGGCCGGCGGGTTCCCGTTGGACTGCGCGGCCGAGTCCTGCCCCGAGCCGCCGCAGGCCGCCACGACGCCGGCGGCTCCCACCAGCCCGGCACCGAGCAGGACGCCGCGGCGGGTCCGCCCGCGCACCGCGCTCTCGCGCGCCTCGGGCGCGGCCTGCGAGCTGTGCACCTGGTCATCGGTCTCGGCACTGGGGTTGCGCTGCATAGGTCGTCCTCCATGAATCGCTCGTCGCTGATGTACACACTGCAATACGGCGTACCGCCTGGGGGGGTTCCTCGGCCCTCGGCTGTGTGCTCAGCCGTTGAGGATCTTGGCGAGGAACTGGCCGGTGTAGCTCTCCTCGACCTTGGCGATCTCCTCGGGCGAGCCCGCGGCGACCAGCGTGCCGCCGCGCGAACCACCCTCAGGACCCATATCGACGATCCAGTCGGCGGTCTTGACGACGTCGAGGTTGTGCTCGATCACGATCACCGTGTTGCCGCCGTCGACGAGCCGGCCCAGCACGCCGAGCAGCTTCCGGATGTCCTCGAAGTGCAGGCCGGTCGTGGGCTCGTCGAGCACGTACACCGTCCGCCCGGTCGAGCGGCGCTGCAGCTCGGAGGCGAGCTTGACGCGCTGGGCCTCCCCCCCGGACAGGGTCGGCGCCGGCTGGCCCAGCCGCACATAGCCGAGGCCGACGTCCTGGAGGGTCCGCAGGTGCCGGTGGATCGCCGGGATCGACTCGAAGAACTCACAGGCCTCGTCGATCGGCATGTCGAGGACCTCGGAGATCGTCTTGCCCTTGTAGTGGACCTCGAGCGTCTCGCGGTTGTAGCGGGCGCCGTGACAGACCTCACAGGGGACGTAGACGTCGGGCAGGAAATTCATCTCGATCTTGATCGTGCCGTCGCCGGAGCAGTTCTCGCACCGGCCTCCCTTGACGTTGAAGGAGAACCGGCCGGGCTGGTAGCCGCGGATCTTGGCCTCGGTGGTCTGGGCGAACAGCTTCCGGACGTGGTCGAACACACCCGTGTAGGTGGCCGGGTTCGAGCGTGGTGTCCGGCCGATCGGCGACTGGTCGACGTGCACGACCTTGTCGAGGTGTTCGATTCCGGTGATCCTCTTGTGCTTGCCGGGGACCGTGCGGGCGCCGTGCAGCTGCTTGGCGAGCCCGTTGTAGAGGATGTCGTTGACCAGCGTCGACTTGCCGGAGCCCGAGACACCGGTGACCGCGGTGAAGACTCCGAGGGGGAAGGCCACGTCGACGCCGTGCAGATTGTGCTCCCTGGCCCCCTTGACCACCAGCTCGCGGCCCTTCTCAGGCTTGCGGCGCTCCTGTGGAATGGCGATCTGCCGCCGCCCGGACAGGTAGGCGCCGGTCATCGAGGCCTTCGACTCCAGCAGATCGGTCACCGTGCCGGAGACGACGATCTCACCGCCGTGTTCACCCGCACCCGGGCCGATGTCGACGACCCAGTCGGCAGCGTGGATGGTGTCCTCGTCGTGCTCCACCACGATCAGCGTGTTGCCGATGTCGCGCAGGCGGACGAGGGTCTCCAGGAGGCGGTGGTTGTCACGCTGGTGCAGCCCGATGGAGTGCTCGTCCAGGACGTACAGCACGCCGACAAGGCCGGAGACGATCTGGGTGGCCAGCCGGATGCGCTGTGCCTCGCCGCCGGCCAGGGTCGCCGACGCACGGTCCAGCGAGAGATAGTCCAGGCCCACGTCGAGCAGGAAGCCCAGCCGCGCGTTGACCTCCTTGAGGACCCGCTCCGCGATCTGACGCTCACGGTCGTTGAGCTCGAGGGACAGCAGGAACTTGGCGCACTCGCCGATCGGCATGGCGGCCACGTCGGCGATGGACCGGTCGCCGATCGTCACGGCGAGCACCACGGGCTTGAGCCGGGCGCCCGCGCAGGTGGGGCACGGGATCTGCCGCATGTAGCCCTCGAACCGCTCCCGCGTCGTGTCACTCTCGGAGTCGGCGTGGCGGCGCTGGACCCACGGGATGACGCCCTCGTAGGTGGTGTAGTAGGAGCGCCTGCGTCCGTAGCGATTGCTGTAGCTGATGTGCACCTGGGTGTCGTAGCCCTCGAGCACCGCCTTGCGAACCTTGGCCGGCAGCCGCTCCCATGGGGTTTCGAGGTCGAACCCGAGCGCCTCCCCGAGGCCGCCGAGCATCCGCAGGAAGTATTCGCTCACGTGGCCGTTGGACCACGGCTGGATGGCCCCCTGGTCGAGGGGCTTCTCCGGGTCCGGGACGATCAGGTCCGGATCGACCTCCATGCGAGTGCCGAGGCCGGTGCAGTCCGGACAGGCGCCGTAGGGCGAGTTGAAGGAGAAGGAGCGCGGCTCGAGCTCGTCGAAGGACAGGTCGTCATAGGGACAGTAGAGGTGCTCGGAGTACATCCGCTCGCGGCCCTCGTCGCCCTCGGCGAGGTCGACGAAGTCGAGCACGATGGTGCCGCCGGCCAGCCCGAGGGCGGTCTCGACCGAGTCGGCGAGTCGGCGGCGCGCCGAATCCTTGACCGAGAGCCGGTCGACCACCACCGCGATGTCGTGTTTCTCGTACTTCTTCAGCTTCGGAGGCTCGTCCAGCCGGATGATCTCGCCGTCCACGCGGGCCCGGGAGAAGCCCTTGGTCTGGAGCTCGCGGAACAATTCCAGGTATTCGCCCTTGCGACCGCGGATCACGGGGGCGAGCACCTGGAAGCGCGTGCCCTCGGTGAGTTCGAGCACCCGGTCGACGATCTGCTGGGGGCTCTGCCTGCTGATCGCACGGCCGCATTCCGGACAGTGCGGATGGCCGATCCGCGCGTAGAGCAGGCGCAGGTAGTCGTAGACCTCGGTGATCGTGCCGACCGTGGACCGCGGGTTCTTGCTCGTCGACTTCTGGTCGATGGAGACCGCCGGGGAAAGCCCCTCGATGAAGTCGACGTCCGGCTTGTCCATCTGGCCGAGGAACTGCCGGGCGTAGGACGACAACGACTCGACATAGCGTCGCTGACCCTCGGCGAAGATCGTGTCGAAGGCGAGGCTGGACTTGCCGGACCCGGACAGGCCGGTGAACACGATCATGGCGTCGCGCGGGAGGTCGAGCGAGACATCCTTGAGGTTGTGCTCGCGTGCGCCGCGAACGACAAGCCGGTCAGCCACTGCGCGCTCTCTTCTTCTCTTCTGGTTACCTTCGGAAGTGCGTCCTGCGGTTCCTTGGACGGGCCCGGCGCCGATACCGGGCCACCGACAACATAACGGGGGGGTCTGACATTCCAGCCCGATGGCGGAACCGCCACCTAGATAGCGCCGCGTGAGTGCTTCTTATGCCCGGTCCCCTGGCTGTCCCCGCCTCCGGGCCAGCCGTCTTCCAGCGTACGGCACCGCCGCATCGCCGGCTAAGCGGACATGAAAATATCTTCGAAGAAGCAGTCAGCCGCTTCCGTTCGGGATACTGCTGTTCTCATCGCCGGTGACCGGCGGGCGGCGGCGCTTGCCTCAGCGGCCGCCCGGCGGCGTTATCATCGGGCGGGTGAGGCGCAATCCGTCTACCGTCGTGGTGCTCGCGGGACGGCCGGCCGAGCCGGTGCTCGCGGCCGTGAGCCGGTCGCTGAACGTGGTGCTCGTCAGGCCCGAGCCGGCGTCTTCGTCCGGCGCGGACGCCGCCGACGGCGGGATCGAGGCCGCCGCCTGGGCGCTGCGGCGTGCCGCGGGCATCTC
>JAOPYH010000459.1 GCA_025964715.1 Streptosporangiaceae bacterium
AGCACGCCATCCGCGCCTTCAAGTACGGCGCCTGCGGGGGACTCGCCATCGCGCTCCACGACCTGACGGGCTGGCCCATCATCGCCGTCGGGAAGTGCGACGGCCTCGACATGCACTACATGGTCCGTGACCCCTCCGGCCGGCTCGTCGACATCGAGGGCGCGCATTCCGACGCCGACGTGGCCGACGAGTACTGGTTCGGCGCTGATGGCGACGTCGTCACGCTGACGGAGACCAGCCGCGAGCAGGTGTGGGCCTGGTACCACGGCGAGGAGTGCGAGCCGGTCCCGATGGATGTGGTGCGCAGCATCGCCCAGGTTCTCGTCCCCGACCCGCCTGAGAGGCCCCGATGAAGAGCTCCACGTCCGGCCTGTGCCTGCTGCTGTCGCTGCTCTTCGCCTGGTGCGCCCTCGGCCCGCACAACGTGCACTACGTCCTGCGTCCCGCCGTCGCCGTCACCAACCGCTGACCCGAAGGAGCCCCGATGGCCCGCGGACCGCCCGGGCACTCCCACCGGAACGTACCGAAACCGCAACAACCACACGCAACACCGTGATCATCCGATCAAATTAGGTCACCACCAAACACCCAGAAACGAGAAGCCACCCGTGAATTACGGATCCCTCGCCGCCACCGGCGCCAGCCTCACCATCGGCGGCATCGTCCTCGACCAGGCCTGGCTCGTCGCCGTCTCCTTCGGCCTCGTCCTCGCCGGCGCGCTCCTCATCCGCGTCAGCTTCCGCCGCGGCAAGACCCCGAGGGACATCTGATGCACATCCCCAACGCCTCCTACGCCGGGCGCAGACGCAACCTGGTCCTCGCCGCACTGCCCATCACCGGATGCGTCGTCTGGGCCGTCGAGCACGCCCTCGGTGTCGCCAGCGCCTTCGCCGGCCACGGCAACAGCCTGGCCTTCGCCTGGCTGGTCTCGTTCCTGCTGCTGTGGTGGATCCCGCTGGCCTGGGCGGAGAAGCCCGTCACAGTCACCGAACGCCAGCAACGCCAACTCGACGGCCTCATCGTGACCGTGCAGGTGCCCGTCTACAACGAAGACGAGGCCGCGCTCCGCGACTGCCTGCGGTCCGTCTTCGAGCAGACCCGCAAGGTCGACCGCATACGAGTCGTCGACGACGGCTCGCAAGACAGCAGCGGCCCGATCACCTACCCGGCCGTCCGCGCCTGGTTCCTGGCGGAGGCCGCCCAGCTCGGTATCGAGGTCACCTGGGACCGGACCGTCAACCGCGGCAAGCGGCACGCACAGATGCACGTCCTCACCGACGACCCGGGCGACATCTTCGTCACCCTCGACTCCGACTCCGTCCTCGACCGCAACGCCATCGGCGAGGGCCTGAAGCCGTTCCGTGACCCCAAGGTCAAGTCCGTCGCCGGGTGCGTCGTCGTCCTCAACAGCGCAAGCAACCCGCTGACCGTCATGCTGTGCATGCTGTACACGCCGTTCACCCGCGGGTTCCGATCCGCCCAGTCCGTCCTCAAGCGCGTCATGGTCAACTCCGGGACGCTCGCCTTCTACCGCGGCGACATCATCCGCAGCTACGCCGGGATCTACGAGAACGAAGAGTTCTTCGGCCGGCCGATGCAGATGAACGACGACTCCATGCTGACGATGTACGCGATGCTCGAAGGTGACACGGTGCACCAGCCGTCGTCGATCGTGTTCACGCTGGTCCCGGAGAAGTGGTCGCACTACCGCAATCAGTCGATGCGTTGGATGCGGGGCACGTTCGTCCGGACGTTCTGGTGGTTCCGTTATCAGCCGCTGACGGGTGCCGGGTTCTGGATGCCGTTCGTCGAGCTGGTGCAGCTGTTGCTGTCGATCGTCATCCCGGTCGCGCTGGTCACTGACGGAAGCCAGCGGGCCCATGCCTGGTCGCTTCTCCTGTCGGTGGCTCTGGTGGCTCTGGCCATGAACTACCTGATCGCTCTGCGATTCTTCATGGTCAAGCGCGACGATGAGAGCTTGGCCTTCCACCTGCTGCTGTTCGCCTTGGCGCCGCTCGCCGGAGTGTGGCGGATGCTGATCCTGCGGCCCATGCACCTGTACGCCATGGTGACCTGCTGGAAGGTTAAGAAGTGGGGTACGCGTGAGAGCGTCGAGGTCGGCATGGGCCAGCCGGTTGGTAGCCCGGAGCCGCTGACCGTTCGGATCCCGGGCCCGCGGCACGCCCGCGTGGCCGATTTGGAGCCGGCCACGGTGGCGTTCGCCAAGCTGCTCAATCCCGACAACGGCACGACGCTGGAGATGAGGCTCCCCGGCCGCGCTGGTAACTGACCGACTGCACATCACCGAGGCCCCGGCCCGCCCGACAGCGGACCGGGGCCCCTTTGCGTCACGAAACCGTCACAACGCCCCCAACGCCCTCACATGCACGCCACCCTGGCAACTCACCGCAACACCACCCGCACACCCAGGGGGCCAGCACCATGTACCAAACCACGCAGCAGCCACCACGCAAGAAGCCCCGTAACTGGAAACTCATCGGCGGCATCGCAGGCGGCATCCTCATCCTCGGCATCATCGGCTCACTCACCGGCCACGGCACGTCCAGCACCACCACCACAACATCCGTCAGCAGTCCGAGTAACAGCGCCACCGCCGAAGACAAGGCCGCCACCAAGGCCGCACCCGCGACGTTGCCCAACCTCGTAGGCATGGGCCTGCAATCCGCCCAAGACACCGCCCAGGCAGCAGGGTTCTACGGCCTCAGCTCACACGACTCCCTCGGCCGTGCCCGGCACCAGGTACTCGACCGCGACTGGAAGGTCTG
>JAOPYH010000462.1 GCA_025964715.1 Streptosporangiaceae bacterium
TCACCGCCGAGCTCGCCCACGGGGTCCGCCGGGGACGGTGAGACTCCGGATCGCCGCCCTCGGGCGGCGATCCGGGACACCGGCCGCCGTCTCACGCGGCGGCGCGTCGGAACCGGTGGGACACGGGACCAGGTTCTGACGCCGCGCTTATGTCATGCCGCGTAAGGTACGTCGCGCCGGGGCGCGCACGGGCGCAGGCCCGTGTGTCCCGGCCCATCGACGGAGACGAGGACACGATGGCGACCGAGGACACGATGACGGACGACGAGTCCGCGGCTCCGGCCCGCAGCGGTGCCTGGTGGAGGACACGGCCGTGGATCACGACCGCCTGCCGGCTCGGTTTCGCCGCGGTCCTCGCGTACGCCGGCTGGGCCAAGGCCACGGAGCCTCCCGCCTTGCAGAAACTGGCTGTCTCCTCGTACCAGATTCTGGCGGATAGCCTGGTCGGACCGGTCGGCTTCGGGCTCCCCATCCTGGAGCTGGTACTGGCGGCGCTCCTGGTGGTGGGCTTCGGCACCCGCCTGGCCGGGGCGGTAGGCGCGGTTCTGATGATCGTTTTCATAGCGGGCATCATCTCGGCCTGGGCCCGCGGACTGTCGATCGACTGCGGTTGTTTCGGCAACGGCGGGGCGGTTCAGAAGGGCCAAACACGCTATCTTCAGGAGATCTTGCGGGACACCGGGTTCCTGGCCATGGGGGCCTGGATCGCGGCGTTCCCCCGGAGCAGGTTCGCGTTGGACCGGCTGCTCGGGTTGTACAGGGACTGAACCCGGCGAGAGCCGTACCGTGGTACGGGACCTGCCGTGCCCGGCATGAATGGGCAGTGATGAATTCGAAGGAGACGAGATGAGCAAGGCCGCACGGGCACGTACTGCCCGGGACCGGCTCGCCGAGGAGCGCAGGCGCCAGGCCGAGCGGCAAAAGCGCGTCCGGGCGTTCATGATCACCTTGGCAGCCGTCGTGGTGATCGCGGTGGTCGTGGTCGGCGTCGCAGTCTTCCAGTCCCAGAAGAATAAGTCGTCGGGCTACGCGGGTGCGCTGGCCCCCCTGTCCAGGCAGGCCGACGGCTCTATCGTGATGGCGAAGGCCGGAGTCCCGGGCCCCGTGCTGGAGGTCTTCGAGGACTTCCAGTGCCCTGCGTGCAAGAACTTCGAGGAGACCAACGGCGACACGGTGAAGCGGCTCGCCGCCGAGGGCAAGGTCAAGGTGATCTACCGGCCGTTCCGGCTCTTCCAGATGGAGCCGGTGAAGTCCAACTCCCAGCGCGCTGCCAACGCCGCTGAGTGTGCGCCCGCCGACAGGTGGATCGCCTTCCACGACCTGCTCTACAAGAACCAGCCGCCGGAGACCCAGAGCGGTTTCAGCAACAAGGATCTGGTCAAGTGGGCGAAGGAGGCCGGCATCGGGGACGCGGCCTTCGGCACCTGTGTGAACAGCGGAGCGAAGAACTCCCTGGTCGAGCAGGCCACGAGGTTCGCCACGACCGCCGGCATCCAGGGGACCCCGACCCTGCACCTCAACGGCACCAAGCTCGACGACAACGCCACTTACACCAAGGACGGCCTGGAGAAGGCCATCCTGGCGGCACCCGCCTCCCCGGCACCGGGCACTCGGTCACCGAGTCCCGGCGCCACGAAGACGAAGAGCAAGTAAGTCCGCTGCCGGCTTCCCGCCGCAGGTCTGCAATCCGAGCGGACCTGCGGCGGGCGCGGCCTCCCGGAGGGTAGCGTCAACGGTCATGCAGTCCCTCGCCTACATCCCCAGCCCGTCCGAAGGTGTCTGGCACCTCGGATTCCTGCCGATCCGGGCCTACGCCTTGATGATCATTATTGGGATCGTCGTCGCCGTCTGGCTGGGTGAACGACGCTGGGTCGCCCGCGGGGGCACGCCCAACGCCGTCGTGGACGTCGCGGTGTGGGCGGTGCCGTTCGGTCTTCTCGGGGGACGGCTCTACCACGTCATCACCGACTACCAGCTCTACTTCGGCGACGGCAGGAACCCTGTCAACGCCTTCAAGATCTGGCAGGGTGGCCTCGGCATCTGGGGCGCGGTCGCCCTCGGGGCACTCGGTGCGTGGATCGGCTGCCGGCGCAGGCAGATCTCCCTCGCCGCGTTCGGTGACGCCCTGGCCCCTGGCATCGCGCTGGCACAGGCGATCGGCCGCTGGGGCAACTGGTGGAACCAGGAGCTGTACGGGCGGCCCCTCGACGCCTGGTGGGCTGTGAAGATCGACGCGGCTCACCGCCCGCGGGACCCGAAGTACGCCGACATCGCGACCTACCACCCCACATTCCTGTACGAGTCGCTCTGGTGCGTCGGAGTCGCGATCCTCGTCATCTGGGCCGGGCGGCGGTTCGACCTGACCCATGGCCGGACCTTCGCCCTGTACATCGCCGGCTATACGGTCGGCCGGTTCTGGATCGAGTCCCTGCGGATCGACACCGCTCACCACGTCCTCGGGCTCCGGCTCAACGACTGGACGGCGGTGATCGTCTTCCTCGGCGCGGTCGCGTATATGTGGCTGGCGCGCAACCGGCGGGACGAGGAAGTGGTCGTCGTCAAGGGCGCTCACGCGGAGCCCGTCACCCCCGCGGCAAAGGAGACGCCTGTCCCGGCCGAGTCGGCTGAGCCGGAGCCGGGCGCTGAGCCCGCGGAGCCGGCCGTGGCCGCGGACGAAGCCGCGTCGCAGTCCGAGGACAAGCCCACAGCGTCGGAGCCCCCCGGCCCCGAGTCCACCTCCCCGGCACCGGGGGCCGAGACGGTGAGCAAGGAGAAGACGTCGTGAGCGCCACGGTCGCCGAGACCGAGATCCACCACGAACACCGGGATGTGACGGGCGGCTGGCTGCGGCCCGCCGTGTTCGGCGCCATGGACGGCCTCGTCTCCAACTTCGCCCTCATCGCCGGCGTCGCCGGCGGTGGTGCCCCGCAGAAGGTCGTGGTGCTGGCCGGACTGGCGGGGCTCGCGGCCGGCGCGTTCTCCATGGCCGCGGGCGAGTACATCTCCGTCGCGTCACAGGCCGAGCTCGCCGAGGCCGAGATCGAGATCGAACGACGCGAGCTCGTCCGCAACCCGGGAGACGAGCAGGCCGAGCTCGCCCAGCTCTACGAGTCCCGCGGACTCGAGCCGGAGCTGGCGGTCGAGGTCGCCCGGCAGCTCTCCCGCGACCCAGAGAAGGCTCTGCGGATCCACACGCAGGCCGAACTCGGCGTGACCCCCGGCGATCTGCCCTCGCCGCTGCTTGCCGCGGGGTCCTCTTTCCTGTCGTTCGCGGTTGGTGCCTTCCTGCCCGTGCTGCCGTACCTGTTCGGCGCGACGAGCCTGTTGCCGGCCGCGCTCATCGCGGCCGCGGGTCTGTTCTCCGCCGGCGCGATGGTGGCCAAGATCACCACCCGCGCGTGGTGGTTCAGCGGCCTGCGCCAGCTGATACTCGGCGGCGCGGCCGCGGCGATCACCTATGTGGTCGGCTCACTCATCGGGGCGAACGGCCTCTAGCAGGTGGCAAACGTGGAGGAATCGGGTGTTTGCCCGCGCGGTGTGCCGCTGGACCGCTAAGCTCGCTGCACGTGTGTGGTGCCGGATTCCGGACGCGCACAGCATCGGTACGGCGCTACGTCCGTAGAGACATCGGCGATGACGGACCCGCCGGATGGGCGGAGCTAATCGGAGGCATCGTGAGCGATACCAGCTCGCCCATGAAGACCCGGAATACCGGCGAGGGCGACTTCTGGCCGGACGAAGGGCCCCAGCGCTCTCGCCGCAAACCGTTGATCATCAGTGTGGTCGCCGTGGTCGCCGTCATCGTGGCGGCCGTGGTGGTGTTCCTGTTCACCTCGGGCGGCAATGGCGGCCCCGCCTCCGCGAACGGCTCCGCTCTCACCCCGACCGTGTGGGTCGGCACCGGCGCGAGCCAGGGCACCGCGAAGCTGAACCTGCGCACCGCGGACCAGCGGCCCCTCAACGCTGGAGAGGTCTTCACCAGCGACGTCAAGACCGTGTCGCATGGCAAGTACAGCTTGAATCTGGCCGGCTCGCAGTTGTCCGGCGACTGCCGCTCGGTCACGTGGGGGCAGGGTCTCCAGGCGGATCTCGCCAAGTACGGCTGCACGCAGGTCGTCCGTGGCGCCTATCTCAGCGCGGACAAACGGTACGCCGGCCAGTTCATCGCCCTCAACCTCGACCGGCTGGAGGGCGCGGACCAGATCATCCGTGACCTGGACCCACAGAGCAAGTCCGGGTTCGTGCTGCCCCTCAGCGCCCCTGGGGTGTCGAAGTTCGGGAGCGGCTTCAGTGCGGCCTACGGGCAGTCGTACGGGCACTACGCCATCGTCAGCTGGGTGCAGCGCAACGGCGGGGCTCGTCCGGCCACGATGAACGAGCTCCTCGACGCCAGCGTCGCGATCGAGGGCGCCAACAACTTCGTCTGGCAGCGCCTGGTCCTGGCCGGCGGCTGAGAACCCTGGTGATCAGCGCCACGCGCGGCCGGCCCGGCGCGAACCGCGCCGCGACGCCGGCCCTGCCCTCCCGAAACCCTTCGCCGTGAGCAGGCATCCGAACGCGCCGCGCGGCGATCGCCGGGTGGTCCGGCCCAGGCCCGGCAGCGGCCAGGGGCGGGCCGGCCAGAGCCTCCCGCGCCGCGGTCCCGCCGGGCGCGGCGCTGTCCGGGCCGGGTCCCCCGCCGAAGGACCGTCCGGCCGGGCGGCTGGTCTCCGGCGCAGGGGCGGTCCGGCCCGGCCCCGCCGGGCGGCCATGCCGCCGGTCATGTTCTTCGCCGCGGCCGCCGCGCTGCTGGTCATCGGGCTGCTCATCGCCGTGATCCCGTTGGGGGGAGGGGCGGCCAAGCCCACCCGGACGTCGGTCGGGCGGCCGGCGGACAACGGGATCACGCCTACGTCGTACTCGGACTCGCCGTCCACGGAAATCTTCCGTCCGATCGACAGGCGGTCGGCCGACGCCCGTCCGCTGACCGTGAACGAGGTCTTCCCCTCGGGGGCACGGGTCGTGCCCGGCCCCGGCGGCAAGGGCAAGCTGACGTTGCGCGGCGAACGGCTCGTCGGCGACTGTGCGCAGGCGGCATGGGGCGCCCCGATCGGGGATGTGCTGCGCAGGGGCGGCTGCACCCAGGCCGTCCGGGGCGTCTACTCCGGCGACCGCTACGGCATGACCGTCGCGATCTTCAATATGGCGGCCGTCCAGGACGCCGACCTGCTGGCCCACGCCCTCGGTGAGGGCGGCGGCTTCGTCAAGCCACTGGACGGCTTCGGCCGGGGCTTCAGCATGGCGCGGGGCCTGGCGATGGGGCACTACGTCGTCGTGGGCTGGGTGCAACGTCTCGACGGCAAGGGCGATCCCCAGGATGAGGCTCTGCTGTCCCTGCTCGTCGAGGCCGGCGGATCCAAGGCCGTCCTCAGCCGTGCGGCAGGGTCCCGGTGACCGATGGCGGAACCGAAACGGGCGTGCGCCGAGTCGAAGGGCCGTACGAGAGGAACGCGTTGACGTGAGCTATCCCTATCCACCCCCGGACCCTTCTCAGCAACCGCCGGCCGGACCTCCGCCGGGAGGTGCGGGTCACCCGTCAGCGGGCGGCTGGGGAGGGGGGCCACAAGGGCCTCCGCCACAGGGCCAGATGCCGCTCGGCGCTCCCGGCTGGCCCCAGCAGCCAGGTGCGGGCGGGCCCGGTTTTTACCACCCGGCCCCGGGTGGGCCTGGTTTTCCGCCCGGATCCCCCTACGCCACCCCGCTCCGGAAGTCCAACACCGGCCTGTTCCTGGCCCTGCTGGCCGGAATCGTGGTGCTGGCCGTCGTCGCCATGGTCGTCCTCGCGTTCGTGTTCACCCACAAGTCCGGCCCGGCCGTCACACGCGGGCCCGCCGCGGGGGCGCAGCCGAGCGGCGGCGTGAGCGCCGGTGGACAGCCCAAGCCCAGTGATTTCAACGACAGTGCCTCATGGAGCCTCTGGGACCCGCTGAACGACCAGTCGAAGGACGGCCAGGCCCTCACCCCGGCAGAGGTGTTCGGTGGAAGTGAGTCGCACAGCACGCAGGACAGTCGCAAGAACGTGTACACCGTCCAGGGCCCCGGGAAGCTCGACACCGACTGCACGCAGGCCATCTCGGGCGACCAGCTGACGACGGCGCTGCGAGGCTACGGCTGCACCCAGGTGGTCCGGGGCGTCTATGCCGATTCGAGCAAGCGGCTGGCCGGCCACGTCGCGGTGTTCAACCTGCGGGACGTCGTCAGTGCCGACCAGTTCATCAAGGACCTCGCCCCGGCGGCCGGCAAGGGTTTCGTGACGCCGTTGCCGGGTCAGGCCGCCCCGCTGGACCGCTTCGGCTCCGGCTTCACGGGGGCGGACGCGGGGGCCTATGGCCACTTTGTCGTCGTCACCTGGGTCGGATACACCGACGGGACCAACGGCGACTCCGCGAACATCGACATCATCGCGCCCCGCTCCGCAGTGGAGCGAGGAGCCAAGAACTTCCTCTTCGCCCGGCTCACCAGGGCGCGCTGACCCAGGCGAGCCCAGCCAGACGCCCTGAGCCGGCGCGCGGTCAGCAGGCCGACTCGGCACAGCGGGGCCCATGCGCGAGAGCGCGCGGGGCCCCGCTGTGATGTTTGTTACAGCGGGATTGCCGGAATTTACGTATTCGTTGTACGACCGGGGCATCTGCCCGGGGTTATCGGGGTAGATACCGCCCAGGCGCACTGTCACCGACGCACTGAGCGGCTCCATCAAGGGGTCGCTTTGCGATGGCATTGTGTCGACGCGACGACAGCTTTGAACCCGCAGCGACGCGGGGAAGTTTCGCATACAGGGTGATTCGGGGACGATCTCCGCAGTGAGGTAACCTCTTGAACACCGCAGCAGGGCCAACGCCGTCCCCGACTGCACTGACGTAGCAGCAGTGACACGACGACGGGAGGGTTGATGACGGCTGCCGCCCTCACTCCTGGCCTGCCACATCGCCAGGGGCTCTATGACCCGGCCAACGAGCACGACGCCTGTGGCGTCGGCATGGTGGCTGACCTCGCTGGACGCCAAAGCCACGACATCGTGGAGAAGGCTCTGACCGTCCTGCGCAATCTGGATCACCGGGGCGCCAAGGGCGCCGAGCCCGACGACGGCGACGGCGCGGGCATCTTGACCCAGATTCCGGACGCCTTCCTCCGGGAGGCCGTGGACTTCGGCCTGCCCGAGCTGGGCGCGTACGCGGTCGGCATCGCTTTCCTGCCCGCCGACGGCGCGGAGCGTGCCACAGCGGTACAGACCATCGCGGCGCTCGCGGCCGACGAAGGGCTCAAGGTCCTCGGCTGGCGCGAGATGCCCTACGACTCCCGGTTCTGCGGTCCGACGGCCCGCAGGGTCATGCCGCACTTCGCCCAGTTGTTCCTCGCGGCGGCGGACGGGCGCACGGGGATCGAGCTGGACCGGCTGGTGTTCTGCATGCGCGAGCGCGCCGAGCAGGACACCGGGGTCTACTTCCCCAGCCTGTCCAGCCGCACGATCGTCTACAAGGGGATGCTGACGACTCCGCAGCTGGAGCCGTTCTTCCCCGACCTGTCGGACCGCCGGTTCACCAGTGCCATCGCGCTTGTGCACTCGCGGTTCTCGACCAACACCTTCCCGGCCTGGGAGCTCGCGCATCCCTACCGCTTCATCGCACACAACGGCGAGATCAACACGGTGAAGGGCAACCGGAACTGGATGCGGGCCCGAGAGGCGCTGCTCGCCTCCGACGTGCTGCCCGGAGACCTGTCCCGGATCTACCCGGTCATCGACATCGAGGCCAGTGACACCGCGTCCTTCGACGAGTGCCTGGAGCTGCTGCACCTCGGCGGCCGGTCTCTGGTGCACTCCGTGCTGATGATGATCCCGGAGGCCTGGGAGAACCACACCGAGATGGACCCGGCCCGCCGGGCGTTCTATGAGTTCCACTCCACCCTCATGGAGGCTTGGGACGGCCCCGCAAGCGTGACCTTCACCGACGGCACCGTCGTCGGCGCGGTCCTGGACCGCAACGGCCTGCGTCCCGGCCGCTTCTGGGTGACCGAGGACGGCTTCGTCGTGCTCGCCAGTGAGGCGGGCGTGCTCGACATCGACCCGGCCACGGTGGTCCGCAAGGGCCGGCTCCAGCCCGGCAAGATGTTCCTGGTCGACACGGCCGCCGGCCGCATCATCGAGGATGACGAGATCAAGGCCGAGCTCGCCGCGGAGCACCCGTACGCCGACTGGCTGGCGGACGGCCTGGTGCGCTTCGAGGAGCTGCCGGCCCGCGAGCTCGAGGTCCTGAGCCACGAGGCGCTCGTCAGGCGGCAGCAGACCTTCGGCTACACCGAGGAGGAAGTGCGGGTCCTGCTGTCCCCCATGGCCCGTAACGGCGCCGAGCCGATCGGTTCCATGGGGACCGACACGCCCATCGCGGCGCTGTCGGACCGGCCGCGGCTGCTGTTCGACTATTTCAAGCAGCTGTTCGCACAGGTCACCAACCCTCCGCTGGACGCGATCCGTGAGGAGCTCGTCACCTCGCTGCAGTCCACACTCGGCCCTGAGAGCAACCTCCTCGCTCCGGGCCCGGAGTCGTGCCGCCGCCTGGTGCTGCCCACCCCGATCCTGGACAACGACGAGCTGGCCAAGATCGTTCACATCAACGACGAGGACGATCTGCCAGGCCTCCTCCCGCACATCGTGCATGGTCTGTACGACGTCGACGGCGGAGGAGAGGCCCTGAAGGCCCGCCTCGGCGAGATCTGCGCCGAGGTGTCGGCGGCCATCGAGACCGGCGCGCGGATCATCGTGCTGTCGGACCGCGGCTCGGACCGCCAGAAGGCCGCGGTCCCCGCGCTCCTGCTCACGGCCGCGGTGCACCATCACCTGATCCGGGAGAAGACCCGCACCCAGGTCGGCCTGGTGGTCGAGACCGCCGAGGCCCGTGAATGCCACCACATGGCTCTGCTCATCGGCTACGGTGCCTCAGCGATCAACCCCTACCTCGCCATCGAGACCGTCGAGGAGCTCGCCCAGACCGGGATGATCCCGGGCCTGGACGCCGAGAAGGTCAGCCGCAACCTGGTGAAGGCCTACGGCAAGGGCGTTCTCAAGGTCATGTCCAAGATGGGCGTGTCCACGGTCGCCTCCTACACCGGCGCGCAGATCTTCGAGGCCATCGGCCTCGGCGCGGAGGTCCTCGACCAGTGCTTCACGGGGACGACGTCCCGTCTCGGCGGGGTCGGCTTCGACGTCATCGCCCGCGAGGTCTCCGAGCGGCACCACCGCGCGTACCCGCGCAGCGGTAACGACAGCGCACACCGCACCCTCGAGGTGGGCGGCGAGTACCAGTGGCGCCGTGAGGGAGAGCCGCACCTGTTCAACCCGGACACGGTGTTCAAGCTCCAGCACTCCACCCGCACCCGGCGGTACGAGATCTTCAAGGAGTACACCTCCCTCGTCGACACCCAGGCCGAGAAGCTCATGACGCTGCGCGGCCTGTTCGAGCTGCGCGAAGGCGTCCGGCCACCGGTGCCGATCGAGGAGGTCGAGCCGGTCGCGGACATCGTCAAGCGCTTCTCCACCGGCGCGATGTCCTACGGCTCCATCTCCGCGGAGGCGCACGAGAACCTCGCCATCGCGATGAACCGCCTCGGCGGCAAGTCCAACACCGGCGAGGGCGGCGAGGACCCGGAGCGGTTCACGCCCGACGAGAACGGTGACCTTCGGCGCTCCGCCGTCAAACAGGTGGCCTCCGGCCGGTTCGGCGTCACCTCGGAGTATCTCACCAACGCCGACGACCTGCAGATCAAGATGGCGCAGGGCGCCAAGCCCGGCGAGGGCGGGCAGCTGCCCGGCCACAAGGTGTACCCGTGGATCGCCAAGACCCGGCATTCCACACCGGGCGTGGGCCTGATCTCACCGCCCCCGCACCACGACATCTACTCGATCGAGGACCTCGCTCAGCTCATCCACGACCTCAAGAACGCCAACCCGTCGGCGCGCGTGCACGTGAAGCTCGTCGCCGAGGTAGGCGTGGGCACGGTGGCGGCGGGCGTGTCCAAGGCCCATGCGGACGTGGTCCTGATCAGCGGCCACGACGGCGGCACCGGCGCCTCGCCGCTGACGTCCATAAAGCACGCGGGCGCCCCGTGGGAGCTCGGCCTCGCCGAGACCCAGCAGACCCTGCTGCTCAACGGCCTGCGGGACCGCATCGTGGTGCAGACCGACGGCCAGATGAAGACCGGCCGCGACGTCATCATCGCGGCGCTCCTCGGCGCCGAGGAGTACGGCTTCGCCACGGCCCCGCTGGTGGTCTCCGGCTGCGTCATGATGCGGGTCTGCCACCTCGACACCTGTCCTGTGGGCGTCGCCACGCAGAACCCCGAGCTGCGCAAGCGGTTCAATGGCAAGCCCGAGTTCGTCGTCAACTTCTTCCAGTTCATCGCCGAAGAGGTACGGGAGTACCTCGCCGCGCTGGGTTTCCGGTCCCTCGAAGAGGCGATCGGGCAGGTGGAGCTGGTCGACGCCCGCAAGGCGGTCGACCACTGGAAGGCCAGCGGGCTCGACCTCGCGCCGATCCTGCACAAGCCCGACCTGCCCGAGGGCACGCCGCTGCGCCGGGTCACCACCCAGGACCACGGCCTGGAGAAGGCGCTCGACAACACCCTCATCCAGCTGTCCGAGGGAGCGATCCAGTACGGCGATCCGGTGCGGCTGGAGGTTCCCATCCGCAACGTCAACCGGACGGTCGGCACCATGCTCGGCCACGAGGTGACCAAGAAGTGGGGCGGTGAAGGCCTCCCCGACAACACCATCGACGCGACCTTCACCGGCTCGGCGGGCAACTCGTTCGGTGCCTTCGTACCGCGCGGCATCACGCTGCGTCTCATCGGCGACGCCAACGACTACCTCGGCAAGGGCCTGTCCGGCGGGCGAGTGACCGTACGGCCCCATCCGGAGGCCACGTTCGCCGCCGAGGAACAGATCGCGGCCGGCAACGTCGCCCTCTATGGCGCGACGTCCGGTGAGCTGTTCCTGCGGGGCATCGCGGGCGAGCGCTTCTGCGTTCGCAACTCCGGCGCCACGGCGGTCGTCGAGGGCGTCGGCGACCACGGTTGTGAGTACATGACCGGAGGGCGGGCGGTGATTCTCGGTCCGACGGGTCGCAACTTCGCGGCGGGTATGTCGGGCGGTGTCGCCTATGTCCTCGACCTCGCCGAGGAGCGCGTCAACCCGGAGATGGTCGACCTCGACTCGCTCTCCGGCGACGATCGCGACTTCCTGCGCGAGATCGTCGAGCGGCATTTCGACGAGACCGGGTCGGCGGTGGCCGAGAAGCTGCTCGCGGACTGGGACACCTCGGCAGAGCGGTTCTCCAAGATCATGCCGCGCGACTACAAGAGGGTGCTCGAGGCCCGAGCCAAGGCAGAGGCCGAAGGACAGGACGTCGACCACGCGGTCATGACCGCGGCACACGGGTGAAGGGGGACACATGGCTGACCCGAAGGGGTTCATGACGCATCCGCGCGAGCTCCCGCAGAGGCGCCCGGTGGATGTGCGGATCCGTGACTGGCACGAGGTCTACGAGGACTTCGGCAAGACGGCGCTGGAGAAGCAGGCGAGCCGCTGCATGGACTGCGGCATCCCGTTCTGCCACCAGGGCTGCCCGCTCGGAAACCTGATCCCCGAGTGGAACGATCTCGTCTACCGGCATGACTGGCGGCAGGCGATCGAACGGCTGCACGCGACAAACAACTTCCCGGAGTTCACCGGGAGGCTGTGCCCGGCACCGTGTGAGACGGCCTGCGTGCTGGGCATCAACTCCGACCCCGTCACCATCAAGCGCGTCGAGGTCGAGATCATCGACCACGCGTGGGCGGAGGGCTGGGTCCAGCCGCAGCCGCCCGCTGTGAAGACCGGCCATCGGGTCGCGGTGGTCGGCTCCGGTCCGGCCGGGCTCGCCGCCGCGCAGCAGCTCACCCGCGCCGGACATGACGTGGTGGTGTACGAGCGGGCCGACCGCATCGGCGGGCTGCTGCGCTACGGCATCCCCGAGTTCAAGATGGAAAAGCGCCACATCAACCGGAGGATCCAGCAGATGACGGCGGAGGGCACCGAGTTCCGGACCTCCGTCAACATCGGGGTGGACATCACGGCCGGCGAACTCCGGCGGACCCACGACGCCGTGGTGCTCTCCGGTGGGGCCACCGCCTGGCGTGACCTGCCCATGTCCGGCCGGGAGCTCAAGGGGATCCACCAGGCGATGGAGTACCTCCCCGCATCCAACAGGGTGCAGGAGGGTGACCATGAGGAGCCGGAGATCACGGCGGCGGGCAAGCACGTCGTGGTGATCGGGGGCGGAGACACCGGCGCCGACTGCATCGGCACCGCGTTGCGCCAGGGCGCCTCGTCGGTGACCCAGCTGGAGATCATGCCGTGTCCGCCCAGGTCCCGGCCGGACTCCCAGCCGTGGCCGACCTATCCGATGCTCTTCAAGCTGGAGAGCGCGCACGAAGAACTCCAGGACAAGGGCGGCGAGCGCGTCTACGCGATGTCCACCCAGGAGTTCGTGGGCGATGAGGACGGCAACGTCAAGGCTCTGCGGATGGTCGAGGTCGAGGGCCCGCAGAACGGGTTCAAGCCCATCCCGGGGACCGAGCGCGAGATCCCGGCCGAGCTCGTAACGCTGGCCATGGGGTTCCTCGGCCCCGAGAAGGCCGGCCTGATCGAGGAGCTCGGGGTCGAGCTCGACGCTCGCGGCAACGTGAAGCGGGACGCCTCGTACAAGACCTCACTTGACGGCGTGTTCGCGGCGGGGGACATGGGGCGTGGCCAGTCGCTGATCGTCTGGGCGATCGCGGAAGGACGTGCGGCCGCGGCCGGCGTCGACCGCTTCCTTACCGGCCGCAACGAGTTGCCCAGCCCGATCGCGCCGACCGCGCGACCGATGGTCTGACCCTGGGAGCAGGGTCATGGCCGCGGGCGCCCCCGCCGAGGGCACCCGCGGCCATGACCTCGCCCGATGCCCGACTCGGCACCTCGGGCTCACCGGCGACGGGTCACCCGGCGGTTACTATGGGTGACTGCAATCGGGATGAGGGGGGCTTGGTGATGATCGTCATAGTCGGTTCGGTGGCGCTGCTCGGGGCGCTGGTCACGGGGCCCGTGAGCCCGCCGCCCGAGGCGTCCGGCGTGCAGCCCTGCCCGCAGGCCTGCGCGATGATCTATGAGCCGGTGACCTGCAGGTTCGAGGATGGCACGGCTCGCGCCTTCGGCAACAGATGTACGGCCGACGCGTACGCCTGCAGCCACAACGCGCGCATCGCGGGCTGCGGCGCAAAGCGACGCTGACGGGCCGGCGCACGTACGCGGGGGGCGCTCCTTTACCTGCATACCGCCTCTGTCTTTGGGCAGGGGATTCCCTGTCAGCGGAATCAAGTACAGGGAGATCTTCATGTCGACCGAGCTACAGGGCAAGACCGTCGCCTTTCTCGTGGCGCCTGAGGGGATCGAGCAGGTCGAGCTCACCGCGCCCTGGCGGGCCGTCGAGGAGGCGGGTGGGACGCCCCGGCTCATCTCCACCGAGTCCGGGAGGGTCCAGGCCTTCAACCACCTGGAGAAGGCCGACACGTTCCCCGTGGACAGCACCGTGGACGTGTCCGACGTCGCGGACTTCGACGGCCTCGTCCTCCCGGGCGGCGTCGCCAACCCGGACTATCTTCGGCTCCGCCCCGCGGCCGTCGCCTTCGCCAAGGGATTCTTCGACGCGGGCAAGCCGGTCTCGGCGATCTGCCACGCGCCGTGGCTCCTCATCGAGGCCGACGTCGTGCGCGGCCGTACCATGACCTCGTGGCCGAGCCTCCGCACGGATCTGCGTAACGCGGGTGCGAACTGGGTCGACGAAGAGGTCAGAGTCTGCACCGGCGGGCCCAACACACTCGTCACGAGCCGCAAGCCCGACGACCTCAAGGCCTTCTGCCAGCGGACCGTCGAGGCACTGAAGGCATAGCGGTGCAGTGGGCCGTGAAGGCGTCGCGACCTGCGCGATCTGGTCTAGACCAGCCACCAAGGTCTATACCAATCAATGAACGTTGGCCGACGATGTCCTGCACGAATCTGCTTACTGGCCAGTAACTACATACTGTTGTGAGCGTGAGTCGTCGAGCGAAGATAGTCAGCACCATAGGCCCCGCCTGTTCCAGCCGGGAGAAGATCCGCGCCCTCGTCGAGGCGGGCATCGACATCGCCAGGCTCAATATGAGCCATGGCGACTATGCCCAGCACGAAGAGGTCTATGGATATCTCCGCGAGGCCTCCGACGAGACCGGCCGGGGGGTGGGGATCCTGGCCGACCTCCAAGGCCCCAAGATCCGCGTCGGCCGGTTCGCCGAGGGGCCGGTGCGCCTGACGCTCGGCGATCAGTTCACCGTCACGACCGAGGATGTCCCGGGCAACCGCAAAGAGGTCTCCACCACCTACAAGGGCCTGCCCGGCGACGTGAAGCCGGGCGACGCGGTGCTGATCGATGACGGCCGTGTCGCGCTCGAGGTCACCGGCGTCGACGGCCCGCGGGTCATCACCCGCGTGGTCGTCGGCGGCATGGTGTCCGACAACAAGGGGCTCAACCTGCCCGGTGTCGCGGTCAGCGTGCCGGCGCTCACCCAGAAGGACGAGGCGGACCTCCGCTGGGCGCTGCGGCTCGGCGTCGACCTGGTCGCGCTGTCGTTCGTGCGCAGCCCCGAGGACGCCGACGACGTCTACCGCATCATGGAGGACGAGGGCGTCCGCGTCCCCGTCCTCGCAAAGATCGAGAAGCCGCAGGCGGTGGAGCGACTGAGCGACATCGTGGCCGCCTTCGACGGCATCATGGTGGCCCGTGGTGACCTCGGGGTCGAGCTGCCCCTCGAACAGGTGCCCATCGTGCAGAAGCGCGCCATCGAACTGGCCCGCGAGAAGGCCCGCCCGGTGATCGTCGCCACGCAGATGCTCGAATCCATGATCTCCGCCCCGCGCCCGACCCGAGCGGAGGCCTCCGACGTCGCCAACGCCGTCTTCGAGGGTGCCGACGCGGTCATGCTCTCCGGCGAGACGAGTGTGGGGCAGTACCCCATCGAGTCGGTCGAGACGATGAGCCGCATCGTCCGCGCCGCCGAGGAGACCACGCTGCGGGCCACGCACGCGCTCACCCGGATGCCCGAGACCGTGGGCGGGGCCATCGCCAAGGCCGCGGCCGAGGTCGGAGCCATCGTCGGCGCCAAGGCCCTGGTCGCGTTCACCATGACCGGGGAGAGCGCACGCCGGCTCGCCCGCTACCGGTCCTCGATCCCGCTGCTGGCCTTCACCGCCGTGCAGGCCACGCGGAGCCAGCTCGCCCTGGTCTGGGGCACCGAGACCTTCATCGTGCCCGAGGTCGGCCATACCGACGAGATGGTGCGCCAGGTCGAGCAGGCGCTCCTGGAGATCGGCCGGTGTGAGAAGGGCGACCGGGTCGTCATCGTGGCGGGCTCGCCTCCCGGCACCCCTGGTTCCACCAACGCCCTGCGGGTCCACCGCATCGGCGACGCGATCGCCCAGGCCCTCAAGGTGTGACGTCGGCCGCGTCCCTGCCGTAGGCGGGGGCGCGGCGGGGCGCCTGGTCCGCGTAGAAGCGGCACGAAGACGCCGCGAAAGGTTCGCATAGCCGCGTAGGAGGGCAGTGCCGCCGCATACTTACGGACGCATATCAGGTGTGGTTGTGCCCCGAGTGGGATTCGAACCCACACTGTACGGTGTTTGAGACCGCAGACTCTGCCGATTGGTCTATCGGGGCGTTGATTCCGACATCAAGTGAGATGTCCGGATTTAGTCAGGCCGATCGGACGACCAGGCTGACCACTACCCTACCGGGTCCGGGTACGCTCGTGCGCGTGACCGATAGTGCTCGACGCGTAGTGATCGCTGAGGATGAGGCCCTGATCCGCCTCGACCTCAAGGAGATGCTGGAAGAAGACGGCTACGAGGTGGTCGGGGAGGCCGGCGACGGTGAGACGGCCGTCCGGCTGACCGTCGAGCTGAGGCCCGATCTCGTGATCCTCGACGTCAAGATGCCTGTCCTGGACGGCATCTCGGCCGCCGAGCGGATCGCCGCGGACCGCATCGCGCCGGTGGTGATCCTTACCGCCTTCTCGCAGCGCGAGCTCGTCGAACGGGCCAGGGACGCGGGCGCGATGGCCTATTTGGTCAAGCCGTTCACCATGGCCGACCTGGTCCCGGCGATCGAGATGGCGGTGAGCCGCTATCAGGAGGTCAAGGCTCTGGAGGCCGAGGTCGGAAACCTCCAGGAGCGCCTGGAGACCCGCAAGATCGTGGATCGGGCCAAGGGCCTGCTTCAGGCCGCGCACGGCTGGACGGAGCCGGAGGCGTTCCGCTGGATCCAGAAGGCCTCGATGGATCGCCGGCTGTCGATGCGCGCGGTCGCGGAGGTCGTCGTGACCGGCGCCGCGGACCAGGACGCCAACGGGTCGGAGTAGGTTCCCCACCCGGGTCCGCACACGTCTGTTCAGGCCACCGGCGAAGTGGCGGTAGGCGATATGATCTTGAGGCTACCTACTTGGCCGGGAAACTACCAGGCGCTATGGGTGGGCACGGGCCAATAACAAACAAATAACCCTTCGGCCGTAACCTACTGCTCTGGTGCTGGGATCGATGTACTACGTGCAAAGCCCCGAATGAGACTATTCGCGGAGATAGTCCGTCGGGGCCTGACTCGTACCCGATCCTCGCGGATCCGGACCTGAAAGGTTGGCCAGCTTGCGGCTCAATAAGACTCGCATCGGCGCGATCGCCGTGGGGGCGGTACTCGCGCTGGGCATGAGTGCATGCGGTGGTAGTAGCGGCAAGTCGACCGGGGGCGATGGCGGTCTGACGATCGGCTTCATGGGCGACTTGACGGGTGAGGCCTCCGGCATCGTCATCCCGCCGAGGAACGGCGCTCTGATGGCGGTTGCCGAGTACAACGCGACCAACCCCAAGGTTAAGATCACACTTAAGACCTACGACAGCCAGGGCAAGCCCGAGCAGGCGACGCCGCTGGCCAAGACCGCCATTCAGCAGGACAAGATCGTCGGCCTCATCGGCCCGGCCTTCTCCGGTGAGTCGGCTCAGGTCGGCCCGGTCCTCGAAGAGGGCAAGGTGCCCAGCATCTCGCCATCGGCCACCAACGCCGCGCTGGCCAAGCACGGCTGGAAGTTCTGGCACCGCGTCATCGCCAACGACGACGTTCAGGGTGCCGGGATCGGGTCCTTCATCACCCGCGGGCTGAAGGCCAAGAAGGTCTTCGTCATCAATGACGCCTCGGAGTACGGCAAGCCGCTCGCCGCGACGGTGAAGAAGGCGGTCGCGGGTGCGGGGGCCCAGGTCTCCGAGGACGCCATCGACCCGCAGGCCGCCGACTACGGCTCGACCGTGAACAAGGCGAAGGCCTACTCGCCCGACGCGATCTTCTTCGGCGGTTACTACGCCCAGGCCGGCAAGTTGGTCAAGCAGCTGCGTGAGGGTGGTGTGAAGGCCCGCTTCCTGTCGGGTGACGGCTCGCTCGACGCCGGCCTGGCCAAGGGCGCCGGCGGCAGGGTCGCCGACGGCTCGGTCATCGGCTGTCCCTGCCTGATCGACCCCACCGGCAAGGCGAGCTCTGCGAGCAAGAAGTTCTCCGACGCCTACAAGGCGAAGTACAACACCGACCCGGCGATCTACGCCGCCGAGGGCTACGACGCCGCGACCGCGTTCATCGAGGCCATCAAGGCCGGCAACACCACCGCGGAAACGATCAACACGGCGCTTTCGTCGGTCAACGTCGCCGGTGTCGGCAAGCGGCTCAAGTTCGGCGACAACGGCGAGGTGACCGCGACGGACGTGTTCGTCTACGAGATCAAGGGGAACACCTTGCCGCTCCTCGGCAACGCCGAGAAAGCGAAGGTCGGCTAGTCCCTCCGGCCACCGGAAGGACATCCACGTACGCGCAGGAGCGGGAGCGTGCAGGCCGCGCTCCCGCTCCTTCCACGAAGGCGACTCAAGGTGCTCCAGGGCTTTATTGATCAATTCTGGCCATCCACCATCGACGGTCTGGCGCTCGGCTCGATCTACGCGCTGATCGCGCTCGGCTACACGATGGTCTACGGCGTTCTCAGACTCATCAACTTCGCGCACTCCGAGATCTTCATGATCGGGACATTCGCGGCGCTGGCCGTCCTGCAAGCGCTCTCTCCGTCGCCGGTCGGCGGCATTGCCCTGATCGGGATGGTGCTCCTGCTGGCGGTCGTCGCCGGGGTCGCCTCCGGCGGCAGCGCGGTGATCCTCGAATATGTGGCCTACCGGCCGCTACGCCGACGTGGCGCGTCCCGTCTGGCCGCACTCATCTCGGCGATCGGTGCGTCGATCTTCCTCCAGCAGCTCTTCGCCCGGGTCGTCGTTCCATGGTGGTTCGACCTGCCGAAGGAGAAGGGGCCGCTGCCCCTCCAGCAGCAGTTCGTGGAGCGCTCGAACCTGGTGTCGATCGGCAACTTCGTGGTGAGCAATGACAAGTTCATCATCTTCGCCGGCGCCATCGTCATGATGATCGCGCTCGACCTCGTGGTCAACCGCACCAAGCTCGGACGTGGCATCCGGGCGACCGCCCAGGACCCCGAGACCGCGGTCCTGATGGGCGTCAACATCGACCGGATCGTGACCGCGACCTTCGCCATTGGCGGTGCGATGGCGGGTGTGGCCGCCGCGCTTTACATGATGCGGTTCGAAGAGACATGGTATTTCGTCGGCTTCCTGCTCGGCATCAAGGCGTTCACCGCCGCGGTGCTGGGAGGTATCGGCAACCTGCGGGGGGCGCTCGCGGGCGGTCTGGCGCTCGGCCTGATCGAGATGTACGGATCCAGCATCTTCGGGTCCCAATGGCGGGATGTCGTCGCCTTCAGCGTCCTGGTCCTCGTTCTGATGTTCCGTCCGACCGGCATCTTCGGTGAGTCTCTTCAGCAGGCGCGCGCATGAACTACAACGGAAACTCGACTTCGACCAAGGGTCAGGCCGCCTTCGCGGGCATCGCGAAGCGGGCGGGGCAGCGCTTCGACGGCGCCCCGGCGGCCCTGCACCCGCCCCTCTTCGGCCTGGCCTACGTGCTCGAGGCGCTCGGCGCGATCGCGGATCTCTTCCGGGACTGGTGGGCGCGGCAGCCCGGGTACGTGCGGTGGATCGTCTATCTGCTGCTGATCGTGGGCGCCGTTCTGCTTCCCTCAGATCAGATCGGCGGCTTCATGTCGCCCTACAGCCAGTGGGGGAGCCTGCTGTTCTTCCCCATCGGTGGCTACATCCTGCTCGCGATCGGCCTGAACGTCGTGGTCGGGCAGGCGGGTCTGCTCGACCTGGGCTATGTGGCGTTCTTCGCCATCGGTGGCTATTCGATGGCTGTGCTCGGGAGCAAGTTCGGCTGGAGCTTCTGGGAGGTCCTGGCCGTGGGCATCCTGCTCTCGGCGCTCTCGGGCATCCTCCTCGGCGCCCCGACACTGCGGTTGCGCGGGGACTACCTCGCGATCGTGACGCTGGGCTTCGGTGAGATCATCCGCATCACGGCGCGGAACACCGACTACATCGGCGGGCCGAACGGCATCGGCGGCATCCCGCACCCGCCGAACCTGACCGAGTGGCAGGTCCCCGACGGCGAGCCGTTCACGAGCCTCGGGCTGGCCGGGACCGCGCCCTTCAAGTACGGCGCTCTGGACGGCCGGCCGTACTACTACCTGATGCTGGCGGCGATCGTCATCGCGATCATCTTCGTCAAGCGGCTCGAGAACAGCCGGGTCGGCCGGGCGTGGGCGTCCATCCGCGAGGACGAGGACGCCGCCGAGTTGATGGGCGTGCCGACGTTCAAGTTCAAGCTGGCCGCGTTCGCGATCGGCGCGGCGATCGGCGGCGGGACGGGCGTGATCTACGCGTCACAGGCCACGTCGATCCTGCCGAGGAACTTCGAGTTCATCGTCTCGGCGACGATCCTGGCCGCGGTTGTGCTCGGCGGCTCAGGCAACCTGCCCGGCGTCATGCTTGGCGCGTTCCTGGTCGCCTGGATCCCGGAGCGGGTCCGATTCCTGCAGGAGTACCGCATCCTGGTGTTCGGAGCCGTGCTCGTCGTCTTGATGATCTTCCGGCCCGAGGGTCTGCTGCCCTCTCGCCGGCGTAAGGCCGAGTTGGCCGAGGGGACCGGAGGAATGGGGAGTATGGGCGCCGAAGTGGGCGGTCCAGGTGCTTCCGTGGCTGCCGAGGTGGGCAAGTGAGCCACGCGAAGGGAATGAGCGGCGCCAGGCACACGAGGGGCGCGACGCCGGTCGCCGGCGGGGGGGCCCGACCGCTGCTGGAACTGCGCGGCCTGACCATGCGCTTCGGCGGCGTGGTCGCTATCAACGGTCTCGATCTGACCGTCAACAAGGGTGAGATCTTCGCGTTGATCGGCCCGAACGGCGCGGGGAAGACCACTGTCTTCAACGTGACCACCGGCGTCTACCGGCCGACCGAGGGGAACGTGGTCTTCGGCGGGCAGCGGATCGACGGCAAGAAGCGGTTCGCCGTCACCAAGCTCGGCGTGGCCCGTACCTTCCAGAACGTGCGGCTCTTCCACAACATGTCGGCGCAGGAGAACGTGATGGTGGGGGCGGACGCCCACCACCGGACCGGTCTCGCGGGGGCGGCCCTCGGACTGCCCTGGCACCGGCGGGAGGAGCGCGACGGCCGCGCCAAGGCACGGGAACTCCTGGACTTCGTCGGCGTTTCGCACCGGCTGGACGAAACGGCCAAGAACCTGCCGTACGGCGACCAGCGGCGGTTGGAGATCGCACGGGCGCTGGCCACGGATCCGAAGCTGCTGCTGCTCGACGAGCCGGCCGCCGGGATGAACCCGGCGGAGAAGATCGAGCTGCAGGAGCTGATCAGGAAGATCCGCGACACCGGCCGCACCGTCCTTCTGATCGAGCACGACATGAGCCTGGTCATGGGGATCAGTGACCGGATCGCCGTGCTCGACTTCGGCCAGAAGATCGCCGAGGGGCTGCCGGTCGAGGTCCAGAACAATCCGCGGGTCATCGAGGCTTACCTGGGAGCTCCGGCCGATGCTTCTTGAGATCGAGGACATTCACGTCCATTACGGAAAGATCGCAGCGCTCAAGGGCATCTCGCTGGATGTCGACGAGGGCGAGATCGTCACCTTGATCGGCGCCAACGGCGCCGGCAAGACCACGACGTTGAAGACCATCTCCGGGCTGCGGCCGCTGTCGGCGGGCCGGATCTCCTTCGACGGCAAGGACATCAGCAAGCTGGCGGGGCACAAGCGGGTGCTCGTCGGCATCGGGCAGTCGCCTGAGGGGCGTGGCATCTTCCCCGGCATGACGGTGGAGGACAACCTCTACATGGGGGCGTACGCGCGCAAGGGCGATGTGTCCAAGGAACTGTCCGACGTGTACGAGCTGTTCCCCCGCCTGGCCGAGCGCAAGACCCAGGCGGGCGGCACGATGTCCGGTGGTGAGCAGCAGATGCTCGCCATCGGGCGGGCGCTGATGGCCGATCCCAAGGTGCTGCTGCTGGACGAGCCGTCGATGGGGCTCGCCCCGATGCTCGTACAGCAGATCTTCTCGATCATCGAGGAGATCAACCAACGTGGCACGACCGTCCTGCTGGTGGAGCAGAACGCCCAGCAGGCGCTCCAGATCGCGCATCGCGCGTACGTGCTGGAGACCGGCCGGATCGTCAAGAGCGCCGCGGCCGCGGAACTGCTGGACGATCCGGAGGTACGGGCCGCCTATCTCGGCGGTGACCTCGGGGAGTCCTCGGCGCAGGCCAACGGCTAGACCCTGGCCTGATCCCGGACAGGCGTGACGGAGCCCCGGGGGCGCGTGCTCCCGGGGCTCCTCACGACAGGGCGATGTCGGCGCCCGGCGGATCGGAGACGGCTCCCACGGAGGGCGTGCCGACCAACCGGAGCGCTCTGGTCTTCTCGCCGAGGGGGATGTCGTACCACAGGTCGAGCTCGATCCGCACCGCCGCGCCGACGTCGATGGAGCCGGGCTGCCGCTTGACCAGCATGGCGTCCCGATCGGGCCGGTGCGCTCCGCCGTCCGTGGTGATCAGCAGCTGTTTGCCCGAGTCCAAGGTCTGCGTGGTCCGGCCGCCGTTCTCGGCGATCAGCCGGATCCGCACGTACTGTCCCCTGGGACGTACGTCGGCGTGGCTGCCGACCAGCTCGGGAATGCCGGCCCGCAGGCCGATCGGGGTGAAGGCGAGGTCGCCGCTCCGCACGGTCTTCCCGCTGAGCGGCGTCTCGCCATCGCGTACGGGGCGCGGCGGCAGCCGGTAGGTCGGTGTGACCGTGGTCCCGGGTGGGCCGGTTCCGGTGGAACAGGCCGGCAGCCCCCACGCCGTGATCACCACGGCGGCGGCCGAGATCCGTCGCATGGCGCGACCGTAGAACGCTGCGGATCGGCGAGGAAGACCGCGGCGGACTTTCGCAACCGAACTGCAACCGGCTATCGCCGGTTGCCGGTTCGCGCGACGGGCGCACAGAGACCCGGGACCGCCTTTGGGGCCGTACGCGCCTTCCCCGGGCGCGTACGTTGTCTACTCGGCGGTCCCGGGCTCGTCCGCCAACGCTAGTGCGCCGCCCGCCGCGCGCGCGCAGAGAATGAGGACTTCCGAACCGGTTATTGGGGGGCGTCCCGCAGCATGCAGGTGATGCGCGCGGTGCAGACGCGGCGGTCCAGTTCGTCGGTGATGACGACGTCGTAGGTCGCGAGGGTGCGTCCGCCGTGCACGCGGGTCGCGACCCCGCTGACGTACCCGTCGGTGAGGGACCGGTGGTGGGTGGCGTTGATGTCGACGCCGACGGCGATCCGCCCCGGGCCGGCGTGCAGCACCGCGCCCACCGAGCCGAGGGTCTCGGCCAGTACGCAGGACGCGCCGCCGTGCAGGAGCCCGTACGGCTGGGTGTTCCCCTTCACCGGCATGCGGCCGGCGACCCGCTCGGCGGTGGCGGATGTCAGCTCCAGGCCCATGGACTGGGCCAGGTCTCCGCCCGGGTGGTGAGCGGCCTGGCCCAGGAGGCCGCGAAGGGGCTCGTCCGGGAGCCCGTGGTGTCCTGGACTGCTCGCCGTCCCGTCGGGCACAGTGCCTCCTTGTGGCTGGTGGTGTCGCTGTGGTGTCACTCGTCGTGCGGCCCCGGTCCTCTGGTGGCCGGGCCGGAAACTGTCGCACGCGAAGGCTAGAGTCACAGAGTGGCGACCATCGAACCGACCCCTGTGAAACCCCGGCTGCTGTTGCTCGACGGACACTCCATGGCCTACCGGGCGTTCTTCGCGCTGCCGGTGGAGAACTTCTCGACGACGACCGGTCAGCCCACGAACGCGGTCTATGGATTCACCTCCATGCTGATCAACGTCCTGCGCGATGAGCAGCCGACGCACATCGGGGTCTGCTTCGACCGGTCCGAGCCCACGTTCCGCCACGAGGCGTATGTCGAATACAAGGCCGGGCGGCAGAAGACCCCCGACGAGTTCCGCAGCCAGGTGAGCCTGATATTCGAGGTCCTCGACGCGCTTCGCATCCCGCGGCTGTCCAAGGCCGGCTTCGAGGCCGACGACCTGATCGCCACGCTGGCCACCCAGGCGGGTGACCACGGCATGGAGACGTTGATCGTCTCCGGCGACCGCGACGCATACCAGCTGGTCAACGACAACGTCACCGTGCTCTACCCCCGTAAGGGCGTGTCCGACCTCGTCCGCACGACCCCGGCCGTGGTGCAGGACAAGTACGGTGTGCCGCCCGAGCGCTACCGGGACCTCGCGGCCCTGGTGGGGGAGAGCAGCGACAACCTGCCGGGTGTGCCGGGAGTGGGGCCCAAGACCGCGGCCAAGTGGCTCAACCTGCACGGCGGCCTCGATGAGCTGGTGGCCCACGTCGACGAGATCAAGGGCAAGGCCGGCGACAGCCTGCGCGAGCACCTTGCCGGGGTGCTGCGCAACCAGCAGCTCAACAAGCTCGACTGCGAGGTCGCCCTCGACCAGACCCCCGAGCAGCTCACGATCGGTCAGTGGGACCGTGAGGAGATCCACGCGCTGTTCGACACCCTGCAGTTCCGGGTGCTGCGCGAACGCCTCTACGCAACGCTCTCGACGGTCGAGCCCGAGGCCGACGAGGGCTTCGAGGTCGAGCTGGCGACGCCGGGTCCGGGTGAGGTCGCCCAGTGGCTCGACGAGCACGCGCGCGGAGCCGGCCGGATCGGGGTCGCGGTGTCGGGCAGCTGGGGCCGGGGCAGCGGTGAGCTGACCGGCATCGCGCTCGCCGGAGTCGCGGGCCCGGCGGCCTACCTGGACCCCGCAGAGCTGATAGAGGAGGACGAACGGGCGCTCGCCACCTGGCTCGGCGACCCCAAGCAGCCCAAGGCCCTGCACGACGCCAAGGGGCCCATGCTGGCGTTCGCGGCCCGGGGGCTGGTCCTCGACGGGGTGACCAGCGACACCGCGCTGGCGGCCTATCTGGCGCTGCCCGGCCAGCGCACGTTCGACCTGGCCGATCTGACGCTTCGCTACCTGCGCCGCGAGCTGCGCCCGGAGGCCGACACCGGCGGGCAGCTGACGCTGGACGGTTCCGGAGAGCAGGAGGTCGCCAACGACCTGGCCGTACGGGCCCGTGCGGTCGTGGAGCTCGCGGACGCGCTGGACAGGGACCTGGAGCGGCGCGGCGCGGCGCGGCTCCTGCACGAGGTGGAGCTGCCGCTCGTACGGGTGCTCGCGGACATGGAACGCACCGGCATCGCTGTCGACAACCAGCACTTCGCCGGGCTCTCTTCCTCACTGGGCGATCAGGTCAAGGCGGTCGAGGAGCTGGCGTTCGCCGCCGTCGGTCACGACTTCAACCTGGGCTCGCCCAAGCAGATCCAGCAAGTGCTGTTCGACGAGCTGGGCCTGCCCAAGACCAAGCGGACCAAGACCGGTTACACCACCGACTCCGAGGCGCTGACCCACCTGCTGGTGAGCGACGGTCACCCGGTGCTTGAGCACCTGCTGCGGTGGCGCGAGGTCGCCAAGCTCAAGAGCATCGTCGACTCGCTGATCCCGATGGCCGACGATGCCGCGCGCATCCACACCACCTTCAACCAGATGGTCGCTGCGACCGGGCGGCTGTCGTCCACCGACCCGAACCTGCAGACCATCCCGATCCGCACGGCCGAGGGCCGGCAGATCCGGGCGGGTTTCGTGGTCGGGGAGGGATATGACTGTCTGCTCACGGCCGACTACAGCCAGATCGAGCTCCGGATCATGGCGCATCTGTCCGGCGACGAGGCCCTGATCGAGGCGTTCACCTCGGGGGCCGACTTCCACACCATCACCGCCTCGCGGGTGTTCGACGTGCCGGCCGAGCAGGTCGACGGCGCGTTGCGCGGCCGGATCAAGGCGATGAACTACGGCCTCGCCTATGGCTTGTCGGCCTTCGGGCTTTCACAGCAGCTGCGCATCTCGCCCGACGAGGCGCGTGAGCTGATGGAGGAGTACTTCCAGCAGTTCGGCGGGGTGCGGGACTACCTGCAGGACGTCGTGGGCAGGGCACGGCAGGACGGCTACACAGAGACGATCATGGGCCGCCGCCGCTACCTGCCCGACCTGACCTCGGACAACCGGCAGCGCCGCGAGATGGCCGAGCGGATGGCGCTGAACGCCCCGATCCAGGGGTCGGCCGCCGACATCATCAAGGTCGCCAGCCTGGGGGTCGACCGGGCGCTGCGCGAGCGTGGCCTGGTGTCCCGGATGCTGCTGCAGGTCCATGACGAGCTGGTGTTCGAGGTGGCTCGGGGCGAGCTGGAGGTCCTGCGTGAGCTGGTCCGCGACCAGATGGGCGCTGCGTACGACCTGCGTGCCCCGCTCGAGGTCTCCATGGGCACCGGCCACACCCTGCAGGACGCGGGCCACTGACGGCCCTCCTGGGCCCGGTCGGCGCCCATGGCCCCGCCGTGACCGCGGAGGTCTTTACCGCCGGGTGGCGTAGTCGCGTCCGGACGCCGGGTAAGGATCTTTGTGATCATTTCATGCGGTACGACTGAGAGGCGGCGTACGCGGACGTCGCCCCGTCCGTACCGGGTCGGGAGAATCGTGCCACGTCTACACATGCTCGCCGGCGTCGTGATCATGCTGGCTGTGATCTATGGTCTGATGGGCTCTCCGCTCACCTCGCGCGTCTCGCTCGGGCAGGGCGAGCGGACACGGAGCGAGCATGCGAGCGTGTCGGCGACCGGGTTTCACGTCCACGCGACCATGCGGACGAAGCCTGACAAAAAGATCGACAAGGCGGATCACGACACCGCCTGACCACAACTTCACCGGTCTGGGTAGGCTCTCTGGAGCCTTCCGATTGACCCACGCCGTTTGGTCCCATATGCTGATCGCTGCGCTGTGGGTCTGCGCGGACCTCGGACGGAGCAGGCTCGCGCTCAGTCAGGTCGACATCGGCAAGGTTCTCAGGCGGAGCAGGTTTCCGTCACCTCCGGTTCTCGGCAGGGACGAGTAAAACAGCCCGCTGCGCACCACCTGACACCAACTATGTCCGTATCCGGAGCCAGCCCACACATGACGAGCAGCACCGAGGCCACCTCGACCACCCCGCAGGTAGCGGTCAACGACATCGGGTCCGAGGAAGCCTTCCTCGCCGCGATCGACGAGACCATTAAGTACTTCAACGACGGCGACATTGTCGAAGGCACTGTCGTGAAGGTCGACCGAGACGAGGTCTTGCTCGACATCGGCTACAAGACCGAGGGCGTCATTCCCTCGCGTGAGCTCTCCATCAAGCATGACGTCGACCCCAACGACGTCGTCAAGGTGAGCGACCACGTCGAGGCCCTTGTCCTGCAGAAGGAGGACAAGGAAGGCCGCCTCATCCTCTCCAAGAAGCGCGCGCAGTACGAGCGGGCCTGGGGGACGATCGAAAAGATCAAGGAAGAGGACGGCATCGTCACCGGCACCGTGATCGAGGTCGTCAAGGGCGGCCTCATCCTCGACATCGGGCTGCGCGGCTTCCTTCCCGCCTCCCTCGTCGAGATGCGCCGGGTACGCGACCTTCAGCCGTACGTCAGCCGCGAGCTCGAAGCCAAGATCATTGAGCTGGACAAGAACCGCAACAACGTGGTCCTGTCCCGCCGTGCCTGGCTGGAGCAGACCCAGTCCGAGGTCCGCCAGACCTTCCTGAACACGCTTCAGAAGGGACAGGTCCGCAAGGGCGTCGTCTCCTCGATCGTCAACTTCGGCGCCTTCGTCGACCTTGGCGGCGTGGACGGGCTCGTGCACGTCTCCGAGCTGTCCTGGAAGCACATCGACCACCCGTCCGAGGTGGTCGAGGTCGGCCAGGAGGTCACCGTCGAGGTCCTCGACGTGGACATGGAGCGCGAGCGGGTCTCGCTGTCGCTCAAGGCGACGCAGGAGGACCCCTGGCAGCAGTTCGCCCGGACCCACCAGATCGGCCAGGTCGTGCCCGGCCGGGTCACCAAGCTGGTGCCGTTCGGTGCGTTCGTCCGCGAGGAGGAGGGCATCGAGGGCCTGGTGCACATCTCCGAGCTCGCCGAGCGCCACGTGGAGATCCCCGAGCAGGTCGTCCAGGTCGGCGACGAGATCTTCGTCAAGATCATTGACATCGACCTCGACCGCCGCCGTATCAGCCTCTCGCTCAAGCAGGCCAACGAGAGCGCTGCGGGCGTCGACGAAGAGGACTTCGACCCGACGCTCTACGGCATGCCCGCCGAGTACGACGAGTCGGGGAACTACAAGTACCCCGAGGGCTTCGACGCCGACACCGGCGAATGGCTCGAGGGCTTCGACGACCAGCGCGAGACGTGGGAGCGGCAGTACGCCGAGGCCCGTACCCGCTTCGACGCGCACCGCAAGCAGATCGACGAGGCCCGTAAGGCCGAGGCTGAGGCGGCCGGCTCGGTCGCTGCCGGTGGTGAGAGCCAGAGCTCTTACTCCGGCGGTGGCGAGCCGGAGGGCACCGTCGGCGGCGCCCTTGCCTCCGACGAGGCTCTGGCGGCCCTGCGCGAGAAGCTGTCGGGCGGTCAGTGAGCTGATCCGCTAGGTCCGACGTCCGACGCCCGATTGCCGGCGCCGGTGCGGCGGTGAGCATGACGTGGCCGGACGGCCTCCCTGCGGGGATGCCGTCCGGCCACGGCTTTTTCTCCGGTAAGTTCGTCGGGTGGTCAAGACTGACATAGGTGTTCGGACGGAGGGTCCCGGCAGCAACGCGGGACCCTTGATCGTTCCTCAGGGTCCGGCACGGCTCACGCTCATCGCGGTCACGATCGCGGTGATGGCGCAGACGCTTCGCTTCGCACTCCCGCAGTTCGGCCATTTCGCCGAGGACGCGGGGATCCCGGCCGCGGCGGCCCTCGTGCTCGTCGTCACGCTGGCGGGGTTCCTGGCCCCGCTGATCCGCCGCTTCGCCGGGCCGCAGGCGGTGCTGATCGTTGGGGCCGGGGGGCTGCTGCTGGTCCGGCTCATCGCGCAGGCGCTCTCTCCTCAATTGTGGCTTGCCATCGCCGGCGTGGCTGTTGGGATGGTCGCCATGGCGGCCTTGTACGAGGGTGCGCGTGGCCTTTCCGGAGTCGGTTTCGCCACCGCGACTGTCGCCGGACTCGCGGTGGACACCGCGCTCCGCATGACCTTCGCCACCTGGGACCCCGTGTGGCAGTCCGGCCTGGGGCCGTGGCTCGCCTGTCTGGTGACCGTGGGGCTCGGCATCGCCGCCCTCGCCCGTGAACTGTCCTCCGGCCCGGTGCCGCCGCCCGGGATCTCCTGGCGGGACGCGCTGGGAGGAGCGGCTCTCGGCCCCTTCCTGGCACTGCACGTGCTCGTGCTCTCCAGCCCCGCCTTCATCGCCTCGTCAGGCTGGCAGTCACTGTCCGGGGCGCATGTCGCGGTGATCGCGGGTCAGGCCCTGGCGCTGGCCCTCCTCGCCTCGGGTGTGGCGGTACGCGCCGTACCGGGCGGGGTCTGCGTCCTCGGTGGCACCGTGCTCGGCGTGGCCGCCGGGTCCGTCGCCGGGAGCTACGCTGCGGTCGGCGTCCTGGTCGTCGCCGTGGTCGTCGCTGGGCAGCTGCTGGCCGCCTGGCTCCTGGCGGTCGCGTGCCGGGCACCGCTGCGGCGGGCCGGCGCCGGTGGCCCGGTGTGGCGGGTCGACGTCTGCGCCGCGCTCGGCGGGGTCCTGCTCGCCGTGCTGCTCCTGGCCTACCAGCTGACCGGCGTGGAATCCTTCCCGCTTCCCAACAACCTGCTGCCGGGTCTCGCGGGGATCCTGCTCGGCGCGCTCGCGGCAATCGCGGCGGCACGCGGCGGGCCGCTCCCCGCCAGGGCCCCCCTGCGCGCGATCACGGCCGGGGGCGCGGCACTGCTGATGCTCGCCGGCACGCTGGTCTTCAGCCTCACCACCCCCAAAGTGCTGCGGACGGCCGCCAACCCCGACGAGCTGCGGGTGATGACCTACAACCTCCGCAGCGCCGTGGACCGCCGCGGAAGGCTCGATCTCGAACGGCTCGCCCGGGCCGTCGAGACACAGCGCGCCGATGTGGTGCTGCTGCAGGAGGTGAGCCGCGGATCGCTGCCGTCCGGGACGACCGATGTGGCCGTGTGGCTTTCGCGGCGGCTCGGCATGCACCTCATCTGGGGGCCCGCCGCCGACGCGCAGTTCGGCAACGCGATCCTCACCCTCAGGCCGGTGCGCTCGTCCGGCACCGCCCGGCTTCCCGCCGCGGCCTGGTCCCGGGTCCGCGGGTACGTATGGGCCCGGCTCGACGTCGGAGGCCGCCCGGTGGACGTGTGGTCCACCCATCTGGAGGGCCGCGGCGACCAGGGGCCGGTCCGCCGGGCCGAGATCTCCGCGCTCCTACGGGCCTGGGCACAGGCTCCCCGCACCATCATCGGCGGCGACATGAACGCGGGCCCGGGCAGCATGGACATCAGCCGGCTGGTGGACGGGACCGGGCTGCGCAGTGCCTGGCTCGACAGCGACATCAGCCCGACCACCTCGCAGGGGACCAAGACGGACTGGATCTTCGGCACCGACGATGTGATGTTCTCGGACGCCGAGGTGCAGCGGTCCCCGGACTCCGACCACTATCCGGTGGCCGCGACCGCGCGGATCGGCTCGTGAGCGTGGGGTCCCCGCCATGAGCGAGCCGGGCGAGGTGCGGGACGGCGTCACCGGCGAGGAGCCGGTGCTGATCGCCTCTGCCGCGCCCGGGGACGCCGGGGAGATACTGACCGTACAGCGGGCCGCCTATCTGGTGGAGGCACAGCTGTACGGCGATCCCTTCATCTCCCCGCTGGTGGAGTCGATCGACCGGATCCGCAGGGCGATCTCCGGCGACGCCGTCGTGCTGAAGGCGCAGAGCGCGGGCCGCATCGTCGGAGCCGTGCGTGCGCAGTTCAGTGAGCGCACGTGCCTGGTCGGCCGCCTGGTGGTCGCTCCCGACCGGCAGGGCGAGGGAGTCGGCACCCGCCTGATGGGGGCCCTCGAGGATGAGGTGTGCGGGCGGGTGGACGCCTGCGTGCTCTTCACGGGGCACCTCAGTGACGGCAACCTGCGGTTGTACCGGCGGCTCGGCTACGCCGAGACCCATCGCGAGCGAGTCGCCGCGCACCTGATGCTGGTGCACATGCGCAAATCCCTGCCGTAGCCCTCTGCCGCCTCCCTGCCCGGCCGGCCGTGATCGGGCTCGGGCTGCCACCGGCGCCGTGTCGAAGATCGGGTACGCTCGGCCGCGTGCTGCGAGTCGGGTTGACCGGTGGAATCGGGTCGGGGAAGAGCGAGGTCTCCAAGCGGCTCGTCTCGCTCGGCGCCGAACTGATCGACGCCGATCTCATCGCCCGCGAGGTGGTCCGGCCCGGAACTCCCGGGCTCGCCGCCATCGCCCGCGAGTTCGGCGAGGACGTGCTGCTGCCCGACGGGACCCTCGACCGGCCCAGGCTGGCCTCGATGGTCTTCGCCGACGAGGAGCGCCGCAAGGCACTGAACGCCATCACCCACCCGCTGATCGGCCGGCGGTCCCAGGAACTGCTCGAGGCGGCGGCTCCGGGCGCCGTGGTGGTCTACGACATGCCGCTGCTGGTGGAGAACGGCCTGGCGGGGCTGCATGATGTGGTCGTCGTGGTGGACGTCCCCGAGGAGACGCAGGTGCAGAGGCTCGTGTCGGGCCGGGGCATGGCCGAGGCCGACGCCCGCGCTCGGATCGCCGCGCAGGCCACCCGTTCGGAGCGCCTGGCCGCGGCCACACACGTGATCGACAATTCTGGCCCCCCCGAAGCCCTGGACACGCAGGTCCAGGCCTTGTGGGCCGAGTTGAGAGCGCGCGCCTCCGTCTAGGGCGCCCTGGCGTGGCGCTTGGCGGTCAGCCGCTGGCCACCCGGCGCAGGGTGTCGGGCTTGTTGGTGATGATGCCGTCCGCGCCGGTCCTGATGATCCTGCGCATGGTCGCGGAGTCGTTGACGGTCCAGGGGAAGATCTTCATCCCGCGCTTGTGGACGCTCGCCACGTATCCCGCGGTCACGTCCCCGTACCTGGGGTTGATGTAGCCGGCGTAGGTGGACGCGGCCCTGAGCCCGCTGGTGGAAGGGGTCCCGAGGAGCCCGGTCGGCGCCTGCGGCAGTCTTCCATGGAAAGCGCGGATGAACGGCCAGTCGAAGCTCTGCACGATCACCCGGTCGGAGTCCAGCCAGCCGGGATGGGCGCGCAGTTCCGCGGCCACGCGCTTGCCGATGCCGGGATACAGCGACGGTGACTTGACCTCGAGGAGCATGTCCAGCCCTTTGCCGTCCATGGTCCGGAGTGTCTCGCCCAGCGTGGGGACACGCTGTCCCCGGTACGTCGAGCCGAACCACGAGCCCGCGTCCAGCTTGCGGATCTGGGCGAGTGTGAGGTCGCGGACCCGCCACGGCTTCTTGGCGGGGAAGACCTTCTCGACGTTGGTCGTACGGCCCAGCGTGGTGTCGTGGACCACGACGAGCTTGCCGTCCTTGGTCTGCTGGACGTCGAGCTCGAAGAGGGTGGCACCCCTGGCCGCGGCCGCGCGGAAGGCGGCGAGGGTGTTCTCCGGCGCGTATGCCGACGCGCCGCGATGGGCGATGATCTGCACCCGCCGAGCGCTGGCACGGGGCAGGCGTGGCGTGGTCCCGACGGAGCCTGACGCGGACCCGGTCGTGGCCGGCCGCGCCTGCGGCGACGGCAGGCCGGATGTGGCCCGGGCGACCGGATTTACGACGGTAAGAGGGGCAAATACGGCAAGAGTCAGAGATCCTAGCTGCCTAAGCATGAGGCGTTCCTCCGCAAGAAGGTGATTTGCCTGCTAGCTCTGACTTTGTGTAGGTACGGCTTCGGGACGGCAAGCGTGCGGTGAGCAACGGGTGTCCACTGTGGGGCGGTTAGGTAACCCGGGAGCGGCTCTGCTGATTTACGCTCGCTTTATCTGTTCGGATCCGGGGGGCGCCTGGTGGCCGCGGCGGCGCTCCCGGGCCCTCGACATCGCCCTGGCGCTCAGCGCGGGGATCTTCGATGGGACGGTGACCTGGTTCGCCAAGGACTTCTTCGTCCCCGGACCGGTGATGGGCGCGACGAGCTTCGCGCTCGGCCTGACGCTCGTGGTGCGGCGCCGGTTCCCGGTGTCCGTGGCGACGCTCTGCGTCCTGCTCGGCGCCGGGGCCGGGGCCGGGGCCGTGACCTATCTGATCGCCTTCTACACACTCGGCGCCTACGCCGCCTCGCGGAGGGTCGTCCTGGTGACCAGCGGAGCCGCGATCATCGCTTTCGTGGTCCAGCCCGGCCCGGAGCTCCACCTCGACGACCCGCTGTGGATTCGCGCGGTCGTGGGCATGGCCATGGTCGCTTCACCCGTGCTGCTGGGTCTGTACATGGGGACGCGCAAACAGCTGCTCGCCTCCCTGCAGGAACGTGCCGAGCGGCTCGAGCGTGAACAGCATCTCCTCGCAGAACGGGCACGGGACGAGGAGCGCACCCGCATCGCCCGTGAGATGCACGATGTCGTGGCCAACCGGGTGAGCGTCATGGTCGTGCAGTCCGGGGCCCTTCGGGCGATCGCCAAGCGCGATCCGGACAAGGCCGTCGAGGCCGCGGCCGTGATCGGCGACATGGGGCGGCAGGCCCTCGACGAGCTGCGGCAGGTCATCGGCGTCCTGCGGCTCGGCGAGGACGCCGCCCCTCCGGCCGCGCCGGGCCTCGACGACATCCGCGGGCTCGTGGGCCAGTCCCACGCCGCCGGTCTGGCAGTCACCCTCACCGTCAAGGGCCGTGAGCGTCCGCTGCCGGCCGCGGTCGCGGGCACCGCCTACCGGGTGGTCCAGGAGGCCCTCACCAACGTGCACAAGCACGCCGGCACGGTATCGGCCCGGGTGGCCCTGCATCATCTTCCGGAGGCGATAGAGGTCCGGGTCGACAACGACCCGCCCGTGCGGCGGCCCGATCACGGCCTGCCCAGCGGAGGCCACGGCCTCGTCGGGCTCCGCGAGCGCGTGACCGCGCTCGGCGGGATCTTCGAGGCCGGCGCCGGAGCCGGCGGCGGCTATGCCGTACGCGCCCGGGTCCCCGTCCCGGCGGGACCGGGCGTCGGCGCGCCGGAGGGGTGAAGACCGGTCAGAACTCGGCGTCGAGGGCGAGCATGCGGACCTCGGGGAGATAGGGGTCGAGGTCGCCGGGTTCGAAGCGGCACATGTTGATGGAGTACCAGAACTGCCCCCTGACGTCCCCCTCGTACTTGTAGTGTCCCGCCGGGCCGAGTGCCGCCCAGCCGCCGGACAGTCCCAGCAGGGTCGTCCTCGGTGCCGGCGGCCCGTCCTGGTTCGTCAGGTCCCACAGGATGATCGCGCCGTCGTCGCCGGCGCTGGCCAGCAGGGTGCCGTCCGGGCTGAAGGCCACTGACCAGATGCGGCCCGTGTGGCCGGTCAGCGTGTGCAGGTGCGTTCCGGTGTGCGGGTTCCACAGCCGGACGACGAGGTCGTCACCGCCGGTCGCGAGCACCCGCCCGTCCGGGCTGAACGCCGACGTCCACAGCCGCGTGGTGGCGCCGCCGAGGACCCGCAGCAGTTCGCCGCTGCGGTGGTCCCAGATGCGGGCGGTGCCATCGTTGCTCGCGCTGGCCAGCAGCTCGCCCCCGGGGCTGAAGCGGACGGAGTAGACCCGGCCGGTGTGCCCGGTCAGCTCGGTCAGGCACCTCCCGCCGTCGGGATCCCACACCCGTACGACGCTGTCGTCGCATCCGGTCGCGACCAGGTGGCCGTCCGGGCTGAAGTCGATGGACCGTACCCGGCCGCGATGGTCGGTGAGGTCTGCCACCCGCCGGCCCGTGGTGCAGTACCAGAGCCGGACACTGTCGTCGTCGTTCGCGGTCGCCAGGACGTCACCGTCGGGGCTGAACGCCGCCGCCCAGACGTGGTCGGTCTCCACGTCCAGCTCACGCTCGAAGGCGCCGGTGCCGGCGTGCCACAGATAGACGTTGCCGTCGTTGCTCGCCGTGGCCAGCAGAGAGCCGGCCGGGCTGAACACCGCCGAGGTGAAGCGGTCGGCCGTCCCCGTCATCTCCCGGAACCGGCGGCCGGTCCGCGGCTCCCACAGCCGTACGACGCCGTCGTTGCCGCTGGCGGCCAGTGTCGCGCCGTCGGGGCTGAAGTGCACCGACGTGATGCGCCGGCCGTGGCCGTGGAGAGACTGCCGTGGCTGCCCGGTGGCGGTGTCCCACAACCGGAACGACCCCGCGCTGCTGGTGGCCAGCTGTGCACCGTCGGGGCGGAAGGCGAAGGGCCACACGGCGGCGCGGTGCCCGGCGAGTTCCATGCGCTGCCGTCCGGTGGCGGTGTCCCACAGCCGGATCGATCCGTTGCTGTCCCCGGTGGCCAGCAGCGCGCCGTCGGGAGCGAAGGCGAGGTGGTACACCGCGCCGGTGTGGCCGGTCAGCGCGAACCGGCTCCGCCCGCGTCCCAGATCCCACAGCCGGACGTGGCCGTCCGTGTCGCCGGTCGCCAGCAGGAGGCCCTCGGGATGGAACCCGAGCGCGTAGACGCGAGCCGTGTGTCCCGCGAGCTCCTGCCGGAGCTCGCCTGTATCCGGGTCCCACAGCCGCACCGTGCCGTCGCGGTACCCGGCGGCGAGGAGAGTCCCGTCCGGGCTGTAGGCGATCCGGTAGACGGCCGCGTCTCCGGGGATCGTGCGCATCAGCGTGCCGGTCTCGGCGTCCCAGACCCTGATCCCCGCCGAGGCGTCCCCCGTCACCAGGGTCCCGCCGTCCGGCCCGAAGACGGCGGTGTAGACCGGGGCCGTATGGCCGGGCAGGGCGAACCGCAGCTCCCCGGTGGTGGTGTTCCATACCCGGACGACGCCGTCGGGGGCGCCCGCGGCAACGGTATGCCCGTCGGGGCTCAGCACGACCGGCCACACCCCGTCCGGATGGACGGACAGGACGTGCCGGCACTGGGACGTCACGGTGTCCCACAGCCGGACCGTGCCGTCCGCGGAACCGGTGGCCAGCGGTGCCCCGGGTGGGCCGTAGACCACGGCGTAGGCCCGGTCGCGATGCCCGTGCAGCGTGCGTACGGGCAGGCCCGTCACGGCGTCGCAGACCAGAACGGCGCCGTCCTCACCGCCGATGGCCACGAGTTCGCCGTCCGGGCTGTAGGCGATGGGGTCCGGCATACGGCTCGTCTGGAAGTGGAAGCCGTAGGGAACCCCCACTGCGGCGGGGGCGAGCTGGGTCTCGACCGGCAGGCCCGGGACGATGGCCGCGCCGCGCAGCTCGGGGGCGCTCATGAGGCGTTCGGCTCCGGCGGCGTCGATCAGCGCGGCGCGTGACCAGGTGCCGCCCTCCACGCTGACCTCGCGCAGGTCCGCCCGTGCCAGGCGGGCTCGGGTCAGGTCGGCGCCGCGCAGGTCGGCACCGGTGAGGCGGGCCTCGTCGAGCCGTGCGCCCACCAGGATGGTGTTGCGGAGTACGGCCCGGGTCAGGTCGGCGCCGATGAGCCGGGCGTCGGTCAGGTCGGCTCCGGTCAGGTCGACGCCCTCGAAGTCCCGGTACGACAGGTCCTCGCCACGCAGGTTCGCACCGCGCAGGTCTGTCCGGGCCGACGTGCGGAGCCTCGTGGACACCTTGATCGCGTTGGTCCGGGAGAGGTCGTCGGCCTCGGGGTCGGCGAGCACCCCTGCCGCCCACGCCGGACAGGCCCCGCCTTCGGCGAGGTCGCAGAGGAAGTCGACGGTCAGCTGGGAGAGCGCACGCCGGGACAGGGCGGCGGGGGCCGCGTCGCCGCGGGCGAACTCCGCGGCGATGTGCCGTGCCACGAGCCATTCCACGACCGACCCGTGAATGAAGCCGAACAGGCCCTCCTCGGTGCGGACCAGCAGAGACCCCGCCCCCATGGCGTGCGCGGTCTGCGAGCTCGACATCCCCTGTGCCGCTGGTGAACCGGTCCGGGCCGGCGCGAGGCCGGTGAGGGTGTCGCCGGCCTCGGCTAGTTCGCCCAGCCGCAGGAACGGTTCGCCGGTCTCCCAGACGTGCAGTGCGAGGAGGGTGACGGCCTCCCAGAGGTCCTCGAGTCCGAGACCGCCGGGCGCGCCGCCTACGCCCCGTACCCGCTCGGCCTCGGCGGACAGCCACATGGTCAGGATCGCCTCGTAGAGGCTCGCGGCGCTGACCGTGTGCCGGGCCCGCGCCACGGCCCGCAGCCGCTCCTCGGGCAGGTCGGCGATGAACCCCAGCATGCGTGGGTTCTGGGCCAGGGCGAGCAGGTCCGCCACGTCGCCCAGCAGCCGCATCCGGGTATCGGCCGCCTCCTCGTCGCCGTAGCGATTGCCGAGGTACGCGCGGATCTGCGCGGGGGTGAACTCCTCGATGCTGAGCACCCGGCGGTGCTGGAGCACGCCGACCTTCTCACCCAGCGCGGTGAGGACCTGCGCGTCGGATTTGAAGTGCTGGGTACGGCCGGCGACCACGATCTTCGCTTTGCCCTGGGCGGCCTGTAGCAGGGTGTCGAGGTGGTCGGCGGCCCGCTCGTAGGTCAGGCGGCTGACGAGCTCGTCGAAGCCGTCGAACAGCAGCACGATCCGGCCCTGCCCGAGCATGTAATGGAAGGCCTTGAGGTCGATCAGTTCCTCGCCGTGGTTGGCCAGGTGCGCGGCCACGAGGCCGTCGACGGAGTGCGCCTTGTCGAGCGCGCGCAGCTCGATCAGGATCGGGATGACGTGCGGCAGTTGGGTGGACATCCGTCGCGCCACCTCCCGGAGCGCGAAGGTCTTGCCCCGGCCGAAGTCCCCGAGCAGGAGCAGGAACCGGCCCTGGTCGGCGGCGAGCAGGTCGACGATCTCGGCCGCCAGGTCCTCGCGCACGCCCCGGTCGGGACGTGAGAGCTCACGGAAGCGCTGAGGGACGTACAGATCGGTCGGGTACAACTCGTCGGAGCCCAGCCGCAGGGTCTGGTGGACGACGTAGTCGGACAGGTCGAGCAGGCCCTGGAACTCGGTGAAGCTGCGCAGCCGCACTCCTCGCCGCTGGGCGTCCTCGCGCAGCGCCTGCGCAGGCGTCGGGCCCTGATAGACCAGCTCCGAGCCATGGTCGGCGCCACCCCCGTGGACGTGCCGCAGGAACGCCTCGACGTCGGGCGGCGTGAGCCGGCCGACATGCGCGCCGACCCGGAACTGGCGGACGAAGCCGTCCTCGAGGTGGGTGACAAGGAGATGCGGCGGATCCGCGGTGACCCTGCGGGTCCGGGCACGTTCGAATCGCGTCTCGCAGGCCTCGGCTATGCGGTCCAGCAGTTCGAGCCTGGGGTCGGGCGGCAGCTGCGGCTCCGGCGCGGGTTCGGGAGCGGAGATGGCCGGGGTCGCCGCCTGGGCCGCCACGTCGGGCCGCGCTGCGGGGAAGGTGCCACCGACGGCGTGCCATTGGTGGGTGAGCTTCTCCGGCTCGCCGGTCCCGCCGTCCCGGTGCCGGCGAGCCAGCCCCGCCGGAGTGATCTCCAGGATCTGGTGGTGTCCGGGCCGCAGCGCCGGGACGCACGGCACTCCGGACGGGAGCGCGAAGACCTCTGGCGGATCGGCCGCCGCGCCCTGCACGATCAGGTTGAGATGCCGGCCGAGGAGCCCGTCGAGGATCTCCGGATCCCGCAGCGACTCGCGGCCGTGGCCGCGGGCCGCCGAGCCTCGGCCGTCGCGGGGCCGGTGGGCGTGCCCGGCGGCGACGCTGTGCTGCAGGAGCCCGAGGCGCAGCCAGCCGTCCTCGGCGAAGGGGCGCAGCCGTTCGGCGAACCAGGCGGTCTGGGCCTGACCGACCATCCCGTAGTCGTCATCGTCGCGGTGGCTCACCGGGAGGGTCGAGTTGAGGCCGGCCACCACGACCTTGAGCTCGGGTACGGGGAACAGCGTCCATGGCTGGGCGCTGTCGAACAGCAGGCTGTCGAGGCCCTGGTACAGCTCACCGAAGAGCCCGGAGAAGTGCCGCCACTTGGGCCAGTAGGGGGGTTGCGGCGCGATGTCGTCGGCCTCGCAGCTGCTGAAGTACGCACGGCAGGCGGCGCGGGTGATGTCGTGGCTCCCGGGGACGACCACCAGCCGACCCGGTTCGAGGCCGAGCAGCGCCCGGAGGCCGGTGAGGAACGTCAGGGCCTCGGTGAACTCCTTGCGGCTGCCGGACTCGGTGAGATTGCCGGTCACGACGAGCAGATCCGGACGTGCCACGCCGGCGTCGGTGAGACGGGTCATGTCGCCCCAGATCCGCGCCTGCAGCTCCGCCGCGCCGATGGGCTCGTCATCCCCGGCCAGCCCCCGGCCGAACCTGGGACCGGACACGTGGAGCACGGTGACCGATTCGCGGGGACGGCCCGCCGGGCTGTGCCCCGCGGGGTAGGCGGGCGGGGCGACCGGGGCGCGCCGAGCCGGCCGGTG
>JAOPYH010000048.1 GCA_025964715.1 Streptosporangiaceae bacterium
CGGAAGTACATCCCGCCGTTCGGTGCCTCCGGCAACCCGATCGACATCACCGGCGGTGAGCCTCCGTCGACCTACGAGGCGACGATCAGGCTGGGGCTGGAGGACCCCCGGATCCACGCGTTGATCCTCGGTTACTGGCACACGATCGTCACGCCGCCGATGGTCTTCGCCAAGCTCGTCACCCGCGTCGTCGAGGAGGCCCGCACCCGGGGCATCGACAAGCCCGTCGTGGCCTCCCTCGCCGGAGACACCGAGGTCGAGCAGGCCGGCGAATATCTCTTCGACCATGGCATCCCCGCCTACCCCTACACCACGGAGAAGCCGGTAGCGGTGCTCGGCGCCAAGTATCGCTGGGCCCGGAGCGCGGGTCTGATAGCCGGCTGATTCCGACGTCCGGTGAGAGGAGGTCGTTCATGCCCCATACCTAGCAAGCCCCTTGATCGGCTACGTGCGAACGGAGATCGGGGACAGGGGGCATCGCCAGCACTTCGCGACTAGGGGTCGACATGACCACGACTTCGAACTCAGCAACGAACTACAGTGAGATCAAGGACAACAAGGGGCGCGTATACCGCATCGGCGAGAGCGACAGGGACATCCTGGGACACCCCCGCTGGCTCATGGTGGTTCTTCCCTGGATAGCCATGATGGCGATCAGCGTCTTCGAGTACGCCTACGGGTCGGCCGAGGACACGCTGACCAAGGCACACGGCTGGACCAGCACCAAGACCTTCTGGATCCTCACTGTCTGGGTCCTGTTCCAGGCGGGCGTCGCATTTCCGGTCGGCCGTCTGCGGGAGAAGGGCATACTCACGGCGCGCGCCGCGATGATGATCGGCGCGGGGCTCGCATTGGTGGGGTTCCTGTCGATCTCCCACCTGCACAACATCTTCTTGGCGATCATCGGCTTCGGCCTGATCGGCGGTATCGGCGCCGGGTTCGTGTACGCCACCTGCATCAACATGGTGGGCAAGTGGTATCCGGAACGACGCGGCGGGAAGACCGGATTCGTCAACGGCGGATTCGCCTACGGCGCCCTGCCTTTCATCTTCATCTTCAACTACGCCTTCGACACCGGCAACTATCAGAAGGTTCTGGACCTCATCGGCCTCTACGTCCTGGTGGCGGTCGGGATCTGCGGTTTCTTCTTCAAGGACCCGCCGAAGAACTGGTGGCCCGCGACCGTCGACCCCTTCAAGCCGGCACAGGACAGCGCCACCCGCGTCAGCCTGGCGAAGAATCCCCCCGCGGTACGCCAGTACAGCCCGATGGAGGCGGTCAGAACGGGGATGATTCCGCTGATGTGGATATGCCTGGCCTTCATCTCTGGCGTCTCCATTTTCGGGATCTCCTTCGAGGTGCCGTTCGCCAAGGAGCTGGGCTTCGGCCCGCTGATGGCGTCGTTGTCGGCGGGCATCCTGGCGGTCGTCAACGGCGTCGGCCGGGGCGTGGTCGGCTGGTTCTCCGACCTCATCGGCCGTAAGCAGGCGCTCATCGTGGTCCTCGTGATCGAGGCCCTGGCGCAGTTCGGCACGCTCTGGGCCGGCGAGGCGCACAGCGAAGTCCTGTTCCTGATCTTCGCGTTCGTCTCCGGCTTCGGCGGTGGCGCGTTCTATCCGATGTTCGCGGCTCTGGTGCCCGACTACTTCGGCGAGAACCACAATGCCACCAACTACGGGCTGGTCTATAGCGCGAAGCTCGTCAGCGGCCTGTTCGGCGGCGGCCTTGGCGCAGTCGTCGTCGGGACGTGGGGCTTCTCGGGCGCCTACTCCGTGGCCGGCGTCATGGGGCTGCTCTCCGCGGCAATGGCACTCACGCTCCGCCAGCCGGGACGTCCGAACATACGCAAGATCGTGCCCAACCCCTATCCGATCAGCAGGGAGTTCATGTGACCTGTGCGTCGGGACGCTGATGGTAGGACCGGCGAGTGTGCTCGGTATGCTCGCGCATGATCTGCGCCGCCCGCTCGCCGTCGTGTTCGGCGAGGGCGTCGATCAGTGCCGCGTGTTCGGTCCACGACTGCGGCCCCCGCTGCCGGGCCACGGGCGTGTAATACCAGCGGACGCGCCGGTCCACCTGCGCCGCGAGCTCGGCCAGGACCTTATTGCCGGCCAGTTCCACGATGGCCGAGTGCACCGACGCGTTGGCGGCCACGACCGCGTCGACCTCATCGGCCTCGAGCGCCTCCACCCCCTGCCGGCACATCTCACGAAGGCGCGCGATGGCCGGGGGGGTCGCGTTGGCGGCGGCGAGCCGCGCCGACTCGGCCTCGAGCAGGGACCGTACGGCGAGTAGCTGGTCGGCCTCGTCCTCCGTCGGCGTGTGCACGAAGGCGCCGTGGGCGGGGCGCAGGTCGACCCAGCCCTCCGTGCTCAGCCGCTGCAGCGCCTCGCGCACCGGTTGCCGGGAGATGCCCAGACGTGCAGCGAGTTCGCTCTCGACGAGGTGCTGGCCCGGCCGGAGCGCCCGCGTAATGATCAGCTCGAGCAGGGTCTCGTAGACGCCTTCTCGGAGCGGGGCGGGCCGTTTCAAGCGGGGCATATCCACGCTGTTCATGCTCTCAGAGAACAACACCGTGCCAGCTCCCGCGCCAGAGGTCCGAAAGATCGTCTACAGTCTACTGCCTGCATCCCCGCACGCGAACGCAGTTCCACGTGGCGGAGGGGCCGTGCCCAGTGCACAAAATGGCAGCGACACAGAGAAATAACATTTTCCTTCTCAGCCCGCGCCGACGCGAGTAGATCAGGACGCCCGTGCACGTAGGCCGCGATGATTTGCCAACTATTATGGGTGGCAACGCGAGCCACCGGCTCCACGGTATGACCGGAAGATCCGAGGAAAGACGTGATGGTTCGTCGACCGGATGACCCGACTCCCGACCCGAGCGATCGCGCGGCGCAGCGTCTGCGAGAGTTTCACCAGGCAAGGCGGCCGAACGCGGAGCCCGTCGAGGAGAAGAGCGACGACGAGTCCGATGATCGAGAGCACGCTCCGGACGAGGATTCGCACCAGCCAGGCGAATAGCGGTCAGAGGAGCTATTCACCCTAACGGCCCCGCACATTCAAACTCATCCACCACTTCAGTGATATCCCGAAGCCATCCGTAACAATGAGGGTTGACAGCGGTCCCGCGCAGTGCGATTCATCAGTATCAGTGCACTGGGATCAGTTCCAGAGGTGGCGC
>JAOPYH010000114.1 GCA_025964715.1 Streptosporangiaceae bacterium
GACCAGGTCGTCCTGGCGCAGCTGCGCGCCGCGCACGCCCTTGCCGCCGCGCCGCTGCGCCCGGTAGAGGTCGGACCGGGTGCGCTTGGCGTAGCCGCCCCGGGTGATCGTGACGACGACGTCGTCCTCGGCGATGAGGTCCTCCATGGACACGTCACCGTCGAAGGGGATGATCTCCGTGCGCCGCTCGTCCCCGAACCGCTCCACGATGGCCGCCAGCTCATCGCCGACGATCTGCCGCTGCCGCTCCGGCGAGGACAGGATCTCGTTGTAGTCGGTGATCTCAGCCATGAGCTTGTCGTGCTCATCGGTGATCGCCCGACGCTCGAGGGCGGCGAGCTTGCGCAGCTGCATGTCGAGGATGGCCTGCGCCTGCACCTCGTCGATCTCCAGCAGCCCCATCAGGCCCTGCTGCGCGGCGGAGGCGGACTCCGACGCGCGGATCAGCGCGATGACCTCGTCGATGCGGTCGAGCGCCTTGAGCAGCGCGCGCAGGATGTGCGCCCGCTCCTCGGCCTTGCGGAGCAGGAACCTGGTGCGGCGGACGACCACGTCCACCTGGTGGCTCACCCAGTAACGCACGAACTGGTCCAGCCGGAGCGTACGGGGCACGCCCTCGACCAGCGCCAGCATGTTGGCGCCGAAGGTCTCCTGCAGCTGGGTGTGCTTGTAGAGGTTGTTGAGCACGACCTTGGCGACCGCGTCGCGCTTGAGCACGATGACCAGGCGCTGGCCGGTGCGGCCCGACGTCTCGTCCTTGACGTCGGCGATGCCGGTGATCTTGCCTTCCTTCACCTGCTCAGCGATCTTGAGAGCGAGGTTGTCCGGGTTGACCTGGTACGGCAGCTCGGTGACGACCAGGCAGGCCCGGCCCTGGATCTCCTCGACCTCGACGACCGCCCGCATGGTGATCAGGCCGCGGCCCGTACGGTAGGCCTCCTCGATGCCCCGCCGGCCGACGATCAGACCCTTGGTGGGGAAGTCCGGCCCCTTGACCCGCTCGAGCATCGCGTCGAGCAGGGCCTCGTCGGAGGCCGCGAAGTTCTCGAGGTACCACCGCACGCCGGACGCGACCTCGCGCAGGTTGTGCGGCGGGATGTTGGTCGCCATGCCGACCGCGATGCCGGCCGAGCCGTTCACCAGCAGGTTGGGGAAGCGCGACGGCAGGACGTCGGGCTCCTGGCTGCGGCCGTCGTAGTTGGGCGAGAAGTCGACGGTCTCCTTCTCGATGTCGCGCAGCATCTCCATGGCCAGGGGCGCCATGCGGCACTCGGTGTAGCGCATCGCCGCCGCCGGGTCGTTGCCCGGGGAGCCGAAGTTGCCGTTGCCGTCGACGAGCGGATAGCGCAGCGACCAGGGCTGCGCGAGCCGCACGACCGTGTCATAGATCGACGCGTCACCGTGCGGGTGGTAGTTGCCCATGACGTCGCCCACGACGCGGGCGCACTTGAAATAGCCGCGGTCGGGCCGGTAGCCGCCGTCGTACATCGCGTAGAGCACCCGGCGGTGCACCGGCTTGAGCCCGTCGCGCACCTCGGGCAGCGCCCGGGAGACGATGACCGACATCGCGTAGTCGAGATAGCTGCGCTGCATCTCGACCTGAATGTCGACCGGCTCGATCCGGTCATGCGTGGCGCCACCGTCGGTGGTCACTTCAGTCACGTGAAACCTCTTCTAGATAGCCCTGATAGTCGTACGGCCGCGCCTTGCTGTCCCGATCAGACGTCGAGGAAGCGAACGTCCTTGGCGTTGCGCTGGATGAACGAGCGCCTGGCCTCGACGTCCTCGCCCATCAGGACGCTGAACAGCTCGTCGGCCTGGGCCGCGTCGTCGAGCGTCACCTGCAACAGCACCCGGTGGGCCGGGTCCATCGTGGTGTCCCAGAGCTCGGCCGGGTTCATCTCGCCGAGGCCCTTGAAGCGCTGCACCTGGTCGCGGGGACGCGGGTCCCGCTTGCCCTCGGCCATGCCGGCCTGGATCACCGCGTCACGCTCACGGTCGGAGTAGACGTAGTCGGCGTCCTGGCCGCGGGAGTCCCACTTGATCTTGTAGAGCGGCGGCTGCGCGAGGAAGACGTGGCCGGCCTCGACCAGCGGCTTCATGAAGCGGAACAGCAGCGTGAGCAGCAGCGTGCGGATGTGCTGGCCGTCGACGTCGGCGTCGGCCATAAGGACGATCTTGTGATAGCGCAGCTTGGAGATGTCGAACTCATCGTGGATGCCGGTGCCCAGGGCGGTGATCATCGCCTGGACCTCGTTGTTCTTCAGGACCCGGTCGATGCGGGCCTTCTCCACGTTGAGGATCTTGCCGCGGATCGGCAGGATCGCCTGGTACTTCGGGTCACGGCCGCCCTTGGCCGAGCCGCCGGCCGAGTCGCCCTCGACGACGTAGATCTCCGACTTCGCCGGGTCGGTGGACTGGCAGTCCGACAGCTTGCCGGGCAGGGACGTCGACTCGAGCAGGCTCTTGCGCCGGGTCAGGTCGCGGGCCTGCCGAGCGGCGAGCCGGGCCCGCGCCGCCTGCAGCGACTTGGTGATGATCTCCTTGGCCTCGCCCGGGTTGCGGTCGAACCAGTCGCGCAGG
>JAOPYH010000070.1 GCA_025964715.1 Streptosporangiaceae bacterium
CGTAGCCGCCGCTCTCGGTCAGGCCGACCACCCGCGGCCCGCCGTCCGTGCGACCCACGAACTCGGTGCCGGGGATCAGGGGTAGCTCCTGCGGCGTCAGGTAGCTGTTCTCCGTCTGGTGGGTGTCGGCGTAGTTCACGCCGGCGGTCGACACGTCGAAGAGCTGCTGGCCCTCGCCCGGGACCGGGTCGGGCAGGTCGACGACGTCGAGGACCTCGGGGCCGCCGAAACGGGTGATCTGCACGGCACGCATGCAGATGAGGCTAGGGCTGTCCGCGGCGTACGAGACCGAGAGGCCGTCCTAGGGACTGCTGCGACAGGTCGGTTGGTCCAGGGGCCGGGGACATCCGGGCTCGGCGAGGCCCGATGGGTGTTCGTCACCCGGCACGGCCCAGCGACCTCACCACGGCAATCCTCGGCCCAGAGGAGCCGTCCGATCCGGACGGACGATCGCTGGGTGCCCCGGGCCGGCGGTCTAGGAGAGAAGCGCCGCGTCGTCGATGCCGAGGGCGTGGAGCTTGCGGTAGAGGGTGGTCCGCCCGATGCCGAGCAGGCTCGCCGCCTTCGACCGGTTGCCGTCGCTATGACGGTGGGCAGCCAGGATCTCGGTCGATCGGCCGACTGGAACCGGGTCAGCGTCCTGCGGTTCGCGGCGTGCCACATGCGGTCGGGCAGGTGGTAGGGATTGTCCGGGCGACTCGGCAGCCAGACGCGGTGCGGACCGCTGCGAGGACGGCGGTGCCGGGCGCCACGAGCCCCTGGTGGCGTCAACCGCACGTCAGCTGCTCCTGCGCCGACACCGCGGAGGGTCAGTCCTCGACGATCCGTAGGGCGCTTGAGGGGCAGTGCGCGACCGCGTCGCGGACTGCCGTGGCGTTCTCGGAGGCGATCTCCGGCCCGAGCAGGACAACGAGACCCACGTCCTCGTCCTGGTCGAAGACCTGCGGCGCGGCGAGGACGCAGTTCCCCGAGCCGATGCAGACCTCGCGGTCGGCGGTGACCTTCACCCGGTGCACCTCCCTCACCAGGTGGCCGGCAGCGACTGCAGCCCGTGGATGAAGTGGTGCGGCCGGAAGGGGACCTCCTCGAACGGCACCGCCAGGCCCAGGTTCGGGAAGCGGCGCAGCAGGGCCGGAAACGCGGTCCTCATCTCCATCCGCGCCAGCGGTGCGCCCAGGCAGTGGTGCAGGCCGTGCCCGAAGGCCACGTGACCCATGGCGCCGCGGGTGATGTCGAGCCGGTCGGGGTCCTCGACCAGCGCCGGATCGTGATTGGCCGCAAGCAGGGAGACGGCCACGAGCTCTCCAGCGGGGACCGTCTGCCCGGCGAGCGTGACCTCCGTAGTGGTCGTCCGCAGGATCCCCTGCGGAACGATCGACAACCAGCGCAGCAGCTCCTCGACCGCGGGCTCGACCGCCGCAGGGTCATCACGCACCGCGGCGAGCTGTTGCGGGTGGCGCAGCAGCGCCAGGGTGCCGAGCCCGAGCATGTTCGCCGTCGTCTCGTGGCCGGCGATCAGCAGGAGCAGCGCGACGCCGACGAGCTCGTCGTGGGTCAGCTCGTCGCCGTGCTCGCGGATGAGCATGCCCAGCATGTCGTCGCCCGGCGCCGCCGTGGCCCGGGCGACCTGGCCCTCCATGAAGGTCCGGCTCTCACGCTGCAGCTGCAACCGCTCCGGCATCGGCACCGACAGGTCCAGCTGCTTGCGGGTGGTCCGCTGGAACTGCTCGCGCTCGAAGTAGGGCACGCCGAGCAGCTCGCAGATGACCAGCGACGGGATCGGCAGCGCGAACTCGGAGACGAGGTCGGCCGGCGGCCCTTCCTTCTCGAGCGCGTCCAGGTGGCTGTCGACGATCTCCTCGATCCGCGGCGCCAGCCGGCGGATCCGGCGGACGGTGAACTCCGGGGTGAGCATCCGCCGGAGCCGGGTGTGCTCCGGTGGATCCATGCCCAGCAGCTGGCCTGCCCGCCGCTGCGCGATCTCCTCCCGGCTGAGTTGCATCTGCTCGGCGAAGGGAAAGTCGGTGCGCGCGTTGCTGAACCGCTCGGGGTCCGACAGCACCGTGCGGACGTCGTCGTACCGGGTCACCAGCCAGGCGTGCAGCCCGAACGGTGTCAGCACCCGGAGCACGCCTTCGTCCGCGCGCAGGTGAGCCAGTTCAGGGGGCGGGTCGAAGCCCATACGTCGCATGTGCATCGGCATCGGGATGTCGGTCATCGTCGGCCTCCTGCGACATGGACCACGACCCGCGCGACGCTACCCCGGTTTCTGTCCGCCCCACCGGCTCACGACGGGAGGCACCGCACAGGCCCGTCCGCCACCGGCCCGCCGGCCTCCGGATCGGCCGGTCGCCACGGTTGGTGGCGGGGAAGAGCAGTGGCGGGGAAGAGCAGTTGCATCGACCTGCCAGTGACGCGTTCGGACCCCCAGTCGTCGCCCCCCGAGCGACGCGGTTCATGGCTCCTCGGCGGACCGCCTGGCGAAGTCCGGCGTGCTCGGGCCGCAGTCCCACGCCGATGAGGTATGCAGGCACGAAGGACAACTGCGGCACCCGGTGGATCAGGGCGAGTACTGGCGCGGGTGGGCCCAACCGCCCTCCCTCGACGATCGGCGTCACCAGGCGGCGGCGCAGGAGCCGCTGAAGGGCCTGCACGATTGCGGTCGCCAGGATCGGGCGGCCGCGCACCGCAGCGAGATCCGTCGGTCGCACCGCACCCTTGCGCAGTGGGTCGGCCACCAGGGTCGCCGCGGCCACGGCGTCCTGGACGGCCAGGTTGATGCCGACACCCCCGACCGGCGACATCGCATGCGCCGCGTCGCCGATGCACAACAGCCCGTCGATGTGTCAGCGGTGGAGGCGGTTCAGCCGTACGTCGAGGTGCTTGACGTCGTCCATCGAGGCCAGCGCGTCGACCCGGTCCCGAAGTATCGGCATGAGTTTCGCGAGGTCCTGACGGAAGCGTTCGAGTGTCCGAGGGCGACATGCAACATGCGCACACGGCTCCGGTGGCCCGACGGATCTCAGCAAGGCGTCAGAGGGGTGCTGTTCGACGGCCGCGGGACAGCGGGTGGGTCACGTGTCGAGGCGTGGGTCGTTCTGCGCGTCGATCGCGAAGGCCGGGTGCCATGCGGCGAGGTCGCTCGCCCGGCCGATCCCGGTGAGCGGACTCCCCGGCAGGTAGGTCTCGAAGCTCTGGCGAGTGACCTCGGCGATGCGGGCGGTCAGGGCGTGTAGAGCATTCTGCATGTCGTCTCCTTGATGCTCTGGCGGACGTAGAGCATTGATGCTCTGGCGGACGTAGAGCACAGCGAGCGGGACAGGGCGCCCTGTTCCAGGGCTCCCTGTGAACGTCATTACCTCTGCGGGTCGTGACCTGCGCCAGTCGCTCGTCCCAGGGTCCACCCGGCCCGGAGGCAAGGATCTCCGGGTCGCCACCGCGCTCACGCCGAGGGGGGTCCGGCCCCGATCGGCGTGCCTCCTGCGCTCCCGTGCCGCCCGGACCGTCCGTTTTCTTCCACGCCCGCTCGCAGCAGGATCCGGGGAGGGCGAGCCACCTGGCGACGACCGACGATCGCCGCGCTGGTGACCGGTAGGACCAGCGGACTCACAGGTCCTTGACGACCACGTCCATCACCGGAAGGTGGAACTCGTGCTGTAGGCGAGTGGGTAGGTCCTGGTGCAGCCAGCGGGACAGCCGCGGGGGAAGGGTGAACACGATGATCTCGTCGAACTCGCGGTCGCGGACGGCGTCGGCCACCGCGCGCACCGGATCGGGGTCGGCCACCGTGCCGTTCACGGTCCCCCCGGCGGCAGTCAGCTTCCTGACGGCGGCGTCGAGATTGATCTGCGCCAGTCGGCGCGCTTCGGCCGGCGGAGCGGGCAACGTCGACACCCCGCCCATGACCGGCATGGGGACCGGCATGGCGTTGGACGCCAGGTCCTTCACGGGCGTGGCGGGCACGACCAGCCAGAACTCGGACGGTTCCTCGGCGGTGCGCTCACGGACGAGGGCCACGAGTTCGTCACTGTCGAGCGTCTGGTTCGACACGACGAGATAGCGGTGCATGATCCCTCCGAACCGAGGGAGCCAGATGGATTGCGCCAACCTACTCCCTCCGGACGTGCGCGAGGACCTGCGAGAATCGGCCACGACGACAGCTTCCGGATGCCGCTGCGGACCCCGTTGCGCCGCCGCGAGGGGGTGTAGGAACCCCGCATGACCGAGACGGAACGCCCGCTCTTCCTCGTCGTCACCATCAAACCGAGGAAGGACCGACTGGCGGAGGCCGAAGCGCAACTGCAGTCGATGCGCCGGAACACCCTGACCGAGCCGGGGTGCGTCTTCATGCACCTCGTGCAGCCGCAG
>JAOPYH010000124.1 GCA_025964715.1 Streptosporangiaceae bacterium
CAAGCCCAACACGACGCCGACCACCCCGACACCCTGGCCAGCCGCAACCACCTTGCCATCGTCTTGCGTGGCCTGGGTCGGCTGGCGGAGGCCGAGGCCGAACACCGCGCGGTCCTGGAGGCCAGGAGGCGGGTATTTGGCGCCGACCACCCCGACACCCTGGCCAGCCGGAACAACCTTGCCATCGTGTTGCGTGGCCTGGGTCGGCTGGCGGAGGCCGAGGCCGAACACCGCGCGGTCCTGCAGATCAGGAGGCGGGTGCTGGGCGCCGACCACCCCCACACCCTGGCCAGCCGCAACAACCTCGCCATCGCGTTGGGTGCTCTGGGTCGGTTGGCGGAGGCCGAGGCCGAACACCGTGCGGTCCTGGAGGCCAGGAGGCGGGTGCTGGGTGCCGATCACCCTGACACCCTGGTCAGCCGGAACAACCTTGCCATCGGGCTGGGTGGCCTGGGTCGGCTGGAGGAGGCCGAGGCCGAACACCGTGCGGTCCTGGAGGCCAGGAGGCGGGTGCTCGGTGCCGATCACCCCTCTACCCTGGCCAGCCACAACAACCTTGCTGGCGTGTTGCGAGCTCTAGGGCGGCAGGAGCAGGGATGAGGTGGCCCGGCCGGGGTCGTCGACCAGAGCCTTGCCCCGCCGTACGGCCGTTTCCGCTGGTCCCCGAGGCACTAACCCCTGCGCAACGGGTAGGGGTACGAGCGTGGAAGGGGGCCACCCAAGATGGACGTTTATCTTTACTCTTTGGTCCGCTGCAGGCCGGATCCCAGCACTGGCGAGTTCGTCAACATCGGGGCCATCGCGGGGAGTCCGGTGACCGGCGACTGGTCGATGCGTCAGGTGGGGGACGAGAGCCGGGTCCGCAGGATCGCTGACACTACTGCCCTCGAGGTGGCGCACAGCTTTCTGGCACGCGTCGGGCGGCAGATCGACGAGAACGTGGACCTGATGGAGGACGTGGGCCAGTCCGGCCTCGATGAGCCCTGGTTCCAGCGCCTCTATCGTGATCATCAAGACGTGGTGCAGCTGACCAGCCCCACGCCCATCCTGGCCGAGGACGCCGAGCAGGCCCTCGAGACCCTCTTCGACCGCGTGGTGATCGACCCGTCATCCCGGCACGGCGAACATTCGATCAGCCGGCACCGCGTCCTCGGGGACCTTCGGGACGCCTACCACCGCGCCGGCATCTCCTCCCATCACGTGCGTCCGAAGGCGCAGGTCTACGTGGGCGGTCACGTGCACACGCCGGTGGACTTCGCCATCGGCCAAGACCGCGTGGTGCAACTGGCGCAGGGCTGGTCGTTCCAGCGCGACGACGTGGAAGACCTTTCCCTGCAGGTCAAAGCCTGGGGATACGTCATCGAGGAACTGCGCTGCGGCGAGAACGCGCGGGTGGTGGATGCCGATGACCGGCAGGCGTCCATACCCAGTGACGTTGACCTAGAGGTCGCGTTCGCCCAGCCGAGGACTCGCGAGCAGGCGGAGGCCTTCGAAGAGGCTTCGGAGGTCTTCTCCCATCTCGGCGGCCATCTCAGCGAGCTCAACGAGGTCGACTCGGTGGCCGAACGGGCGGCGGAGCGGCTCCACGCCCGTCGCTGACGGATGCTTTGCCGGTCGGTGTTGCCAATGGCGTGCTGGCCGTACAGCCCATGCCGTCACTGCCCATCGAACGACGTTGGCTAGTAAACCGGTAGGATTTATTGACATAGGTCCGTGTTGTGGAAAGGTGTCGCATGGCCACGATTCTCACGATCTCCGGCAGCCCGTCCGCGGTCTCTCGTACCCAGGGAGTGCTGAACCACGTCGGCGCCCGCCTCGGCGACGCCGGCCACACCGTCAGCTCCGTGGCGGTCCGAGACCTGCCGCCGGCACCACTGCTCGCGGGCGAGGCCGCGGACCCGGCCATCCGGTCCGTGGTGGAGGCGATCGGCGCCGCGGATGCCGTAGTGGTGGCGACTCCGATCTACAAGGCCGCCTACACCGGGCTGTTGAAGAGCCTGCTGGATCTGCTGCCGCAGTACGCCTTCGCCGGCAAGTCGGTCCTGCCGCTGGCCACGGGCGGGACGACCGCGCACGTCCTGGCGATCGACTACGCCCTCCGGCCGGTGCTGATGTCGCTCGGCGCGGCGCACGTCTCCGCCGGATATTTCCTCCTCGACCAGGTTCTCACCTGGACCGACACCGGAGAGCTCGTCATAGAGGCCGCGGCCGCCGAGGCGCTGCTGCGGGTCGTCGACGGTTTCTCCTGGTCGCTGAGCGGCGAGCCCTCATTGGCCCCGGCGACCTGAACGATCCGGATGACGCCGGGTCACTGCGCGAGCGCGATGACCTCCGCGCCGTGCAGGTCCGCGAGCGCCTTGCCGGGGAGTGACAGCTTTGACCGCCGCAGCCCGCTCCCGATGATCACCTGGGCCTCACGGGCGACTGCCTCGTCGACGAGGATCTGCCAGTCCGCGGGCAGGCCGATCGCCGTGATCCCGCCGTACTCCATGCCGGTCAGCTCCGTGGCCTGATCCATCGGCGCGAAGGAGGCCTTGCGCGCCCCGAGGTGGCGGCGCACGACCCCGTTGACGTCGGCGCGGTGCGTGGCGAGGACCAGGCAGGCGGCGTAGCCGATCTCGCCGCCGCGCTTCGTCGTAATGATCACGCAGTTGGCGCTGAGCTCCAGCGGGACGTCATAGCGCGCACAGAAGGCGGCCGTGTCGGCCAGGTCCGGATCTATCTCGGCCACCTGGGCGTCCATCTCACTCCGTACGGCCGCCGCCACGGGATCGGCGAGAAGCTCGAGCCGGCGGGTCGCGGAGACCCATTCCAGGTTGCCCAGCATGAGAGCCCCTCACCTTTCCCAGGAGATGGTCACGGACGCCCGCGCGAGAACAGCTCGCACGGGGCTGTGCCGGAGTTTATGCGAGGGCCCGCTCACGGGGAGCGCCGCCTTATCGAGGACGCGTTTTCAAGCGGTGCTCGAGGGAAGGGCGCGCCCGCTTCGACCTCCCACAGGGCCTCCTATCTGGGGTGCTAGTGTGCTAATAGCTCCGAATGGGATGTGCCGCGACGCAGGATGTGGAGGTGAGGCCCGTCATGGAAGGCCAACCTCCTAGACATAGCTGAAGACCCTTGGCCGCCGGCGCTCCTCGGCGCGGCCCGGGCCGCTCACCGCATCCATCTCTCAGCTCGGAGACCTCCATGTCCGATTGGCGTACGCGCGCGCTCCGTCCTCTGAAGCGCGCGGCTTCCCGGCCCGGTGACAACGAGGGCATGAGGCGACAGCAGGCGCCGGAGCATTCGATGGACCCGCGACTGGCGCATGCCGAGAAGCCGGTGGAGACCAGCGTCATCGACGCCGCCGTCTACGTCCAGGGCAAGCGGCGCAAGTCCCCCGCCACCCTCGCCGAGACCTACCGCTCGCTCCGGGAGAGCGACGAGGGCATGGCCTGGATCGGGCTCTACCGGCCGGCCGAGGACCAGTTGCTTTCGTTGGCCGAGGAGTTCAGCCTGCATGAGCTGGCGGTCGAGGACGCCATCGTGGCCCACCAGCGGCCCAAGCTGGAGCGCTACGGCGACACTCTGTTCGTGGTGCTGCGCGCCGCGCGCTATGTGGACGAGCTGGAAGAGGTGGACTTCGGCGAACTCCACATCTTCGTGGGACATGACTTCGTGCTGACCGTGCGCCACAGTGAGGCGCCCGACCTGGCACTCGTCCGCAGCCGGGTGGAAGAGGACGCGGACCTCATCGCCAGCGGCCCAGAAGCGGTGCTCTATGCGATCTTGGACGCCGTCGTGGATGGATACGCGCCGGTGGTGGCGGGGCTGCAGAACGACATCGATGAGATCGAGACCGAGGTGTTCGGCGGAGACCCGAAGGTGTCCCGGCGCATCTACAAGTTGTCCCGTGAGGTCATCGAGTTCCAGCGCGCCACCCGGCCTCTGCTGGTCATGCTCGAGGCCTTGACGGCCGGTTTCGACAAATACGGTACCGATGAGGAGCTTCGGCGCTATCTGCGCGACGTCGAGGACCACGCCACCATCGTGGTGGAGCGCGCGGACGGCTTCCGGCAGATGCTGCAGGACATCCTGACGGTCAACGCCACCTTGGTGAACCAGGCCCAGAATGAGGAGATGAAACACCTCACCGAGGCCAGTTACACCCAGAACGAGGAAGTCAAGAAGATCTCGGCATGGGCGGCGATCCTCTTCGCGCCCACCCTGATCGGCACCATCTATGGCATGAATTTCGACCGCATGCCCGAGCTCAAATGGGCCCTCGGCTATCCGTTCGCCGTCGCCCTCATGGCCCTGGTCTGTGCCAGTCTGTACGTGATCTTCAAACGCCGCGACTGGCTCTGACGCTCCGTCGCCGGGCGTACCGGCATCTTCGTAGAGCGGCTCGGCTCTGATTCGCGTGGCTAATCTGGCAAAAGTCAGACATCACACCCGCATTTCTCTTATCTGCGACTCGCGGGTCGGCCCGCCCCCAATGACACTCCACGGAATCGGCTCGTGTTTCCGTGAAAAGTAAGTTCGGGGTCGAATAACTGTTGGCACCACCAGGCTGCCTGGTTCACCTGCTTGCGCGGTGATAGCTTGCGCATGCCGAGGTGAGTAGTGGCCTGTGGTGATGGCCTGCATTGGCCTGGAGAGACAGTTCCGCTAATTGCTACCAACCCGCTGAGCAGATTGCACGACACGCCGACGAGTGACGAGGGGTATCCGCTGCTACGGGTGGTGGTAGACCAGGTATGAACTCGGCTGCATTGTCGCTGTCCAGCGTTTATCCCAAAAGGGACAGTGGCTCATCCCGGTCCAAAATCAAGAAATCAGGAGAAGAAATGCGAAACTGGATGAAGAACGCTGGGCGCGTCGCCCTCGTCGGGGCGGGATTCTTCGCGATCGGCTCTGGGGTCGCCAGCGCCGACGTGACGGACGGCAGCGGGGGTGTGCTCAGCGGCAACCAGGTCGAAGCTCCCGTCTCCGTCCCGATCAACGTGAGCGGGAACGCGCTCAGCGCCCTCGGCGGGATGGCGATCGCACAGGGCCCTGGCCGCAGCCAGGTCTCCGCCCACAGCCGCACGATGGGGGCCAACGACGAGAGCGGCTCCATCACCTCCGGCCGGCGCGGGATCCTCAGTGGCAACCAGGTCAAGGCGCCCATCAGCGTGCCGATCAACGCCTGCGGTAACGCGATAGCGCTCTCCTCCGTCTCGAAGGCGGCCTGCGGCGATGGCGGTTCTGCGATGGTCGCCGCTCCCGAAGAGCAGCAGCCGCAGCAGCAGCCGCAGCAGCAGCACTGCGGGGGCTCGATGACGTCGACAAAGACGTGGTCGAAGTCCACCTGCACGTGGACGGCTCCGGCACCGGCTCCTGTGCAGGCCCCGGCTCCCGCCACCGCCTGCGAGCAGGCGGCACCGACGACGACGGTCACGAAGTGCGAGAGCAGCACGTCGGAGTCCGCCGTCAGGACTCTTCCGGCCGAGAATCCCTTTGCCGTCACGAGCATGGTAATTCCGACTCGCAAGCAGCGCGCTGCCGCGCAGGAAGTGACGACGTACGAGAAGATGACGAACGTCCGTCAGGCCGCTGGTTCGGTCGTGGATGGTAAGGCCTACATCGCCTCGCCCACCTCCGCGATGGAGCACTGACGCATATTTTCGCACCTTAGTGCGGGTGCCGAGCCACGTGGTGGCTCGGCACCCGCATTTACGTAGGAGGGCGATATGAGGGAAGAGGCCGCCCCATACGCCGCGTGGCGAACTGTCCAACCCGGCCGGATTCGGGGACGAATCGCAGGAAGTGCTACCGCATGGCCAACCGACGCTGATACTTTCTACCTTTTGGTGGTGTTCGGCCGCAAAGGGGCCGCTAACCGCACGGGGAGAGGTTCGGTTGGCGCGGGCGAGGTTGCGGGACAGAATCCGCTATTGGTTCGACAACACGATGTCCAAGGGCACGCCGGCGCTCATCGGGTGGCTCGGGCTCGCGTCCGGCGTGCTGATCATGGTCATAGCCTCGATGGTCACCGCGTTCGCACCCGCCGACGCACGGGCCAACGGACACTGGCCCGGCCTGCTGTGGCGGAGCCTGCTCCGGACCCTGGACCCCGGCACCATGGGCGGTGACCAGGGCACCGGGCCTTACCTGGGGCTGATGCTGACCGCCACGATCGGCGGGATCTTCATCGTCAGCTCGCTCATCGGTGTGCTGACGACCGGGCTCGAATCCAAGATCACTGAGCTCCGCAAGGGCCGATCCATGATCGTCGAGCGCGACCACACCGTGGTCCTCGGCTGGTCGGATCAGGTGTTCACGGTGGTGTCCGAGCTCGTCGAGGCCAACCAGAGCCAACGCCGCTCATGTGTGGCGATCCTCGCCGACCACGACAAGGTCGACATGGAAGACGCCATCAAGGCTCGCATGGGCGACACCGGCCGTACGCGCGTGGTGTGCCGCCGAGGGAACCCGCTCAAGGTGGTCGACCTGGACCTGGTCAGCCCGATGACCGCACGTTCGATCATCATCGTCTCGCCGCCGGTCGACGACCCCGACACCCACGTCATCAAGGCCCTGCTGTCGCTCGGCGCGCGGGAGTGGGGGCGCACGCGCCCGCATGTGGTGGCCGCGGTGTCGGACCCCGCCAACCTGCCGGCCGCCCGGCTGGCCGGGGGAGCGGCGGCGCACGTCATCGACGCCGACGACGTGGCGATCCGCCTCATCGTGCAATCGCACCGCCAGTCCGGGCTTTCCACCGTCTACACCGACCTCCTCGACTTCTCCGGCAACGAGTTCTACATCCGGTCCGAGCCTTCGCTGGCCGAGGCGACGTACGGGCAGGCGCTCGACGCCTACGAACTGGGCATCCCGGCAGGGCTCCGGCGGGTCGACGGGACAGTGGTGGTCAACCCGCCCATGGACACGGTGATCAAGCCGGACGACGAGATCATCCTGCTCGCCGAGGACGATCTGCTGATCCGGACCGCCGTTGAACGGCCCCCCATCGTGGAGGAGGCCATCGCGACGGCCGCGCCGCAGCGCCCCGGCCCCGAGCACACGCTGCTGCTCGGCTGGAACAACCGGGCGCCGAAGATCATCAGGCTGCTGGACACGTTCGTGCAGCCCGGCTCGGAGCTGCACATCGCGGCACCCCGGAAGGATCCACGGACCGCCGACGGCCCGGCGAACCTGGAGGGACTGCAGAACCTCACCCTCGCCTTCACCGCCTGCGATCCCACCGACCGTACGCTGCTGGAATCGCTCGACGTCGGTTCGTACCAGCGGGTGATCGTGCTGTCGGACGCCTCCTTCGACGCGCAGCACGCCGACGCCCGCACGCTCGTGACGCTGCTGCACCTGCGGGACATGGAGGAGAGCCTCGGCGATCCCTATTCGATCGTGAGCGAGATCAACGACGATGCCAACCGCGAGGTCGCCCAGGTCACCAAGGCCGACGACTTCGTCGTGAGCGCGAAGCTGATCAGCCTGCTGCTGACCCAGCTGAGCGAGAACCAGCACCTGTACGACGTCTTCGCCGACCTCCTGGACCCGTCCGGTTCGGAGATCTACCTCAAGCCCGCGACGGACTACGTCCGGCCGGACACCCCGGCGAACTTCGCCACGGTGATCGAGAGCGCCCGGCGGCGCGGAGAGACAGCCCTCGGCTACCGTCGCTGGGCGCTCTTCCATGCGCCACCGTCGTACGGGGTGGTGCTGAACCCCGGCAAGTCGGCGCCCCTAACGCTGTCCCCACAGGACCACGTGATCGTCCTCGCCGAGGACTGAAGCCTTCCCGGCGGCCTGACAGTGTGGCCTGACCGTGCGGCCTGACAGTGCGGCCTATCGGGGTTCGGCGAACCAGGCGAGGAAGTCCTCGTTGCCGAACATCCGTGCCGTGTCCTCGGCCGACGGCTGTCCCGCCCTCGGGTCCGCGCCCGCGTCGAGGAGCGCGCGGACCACGTCGGGCTCCTTCTTGAACACAGCGCCGGCGATGGGGGTCTGGCCACGGTCGTTCGCGCGACCCGGGTCGGCTCCCCGGCTGACCAGAGCCCGCACCGTCGCGGCGTGCCCGTGGTAGGCGGCCAGCATCAGGAGGGTGTCGCCCTTGTCGTTGCAGAGGTTCACCGGCACGCCGGCGTCGACATAGCCCGCCAGCGCCCCGGTCTCGCCGGTGCGGGCCAGGTCGAACATCCGCCCCGCCAGTGCCAGGACGTCTGGGTCCAATTCGGGGTCTTCCACCCCACCATCCTGGCATCCGAGCCGAGCCGTACGTGCCCGGCGCGACGTGGCAGGCCTTCCGGGCCCGGGACCTCAGTGGTCGTCGTGGACGAACAGGTTCAGCAGCCAGCTGACCACGCCGACGACGATCGCGCCCCAGAACGCCGCCCAGAAGCCGGAGACCTCGAAGGGCAGGCTCAGCTTGTGCGCGATCCAGCTGGTGAACCAGAGCAGCAGGCCGTTCACCACGAAGGCGATCAGGCCGAGGGTCAGGATGTAGAAGACACATCCGAGCTTCTTGACGACCGGCTTCAGGAAGCCGTTCACCAACCCGAAGATGATCGCGACCAGCAGCAGTGTGGCGATGCGCTTCGGCAGGTCACCCGAGACGGTGATGCCGGGCACGACCACAGCCGTGACCCAGAGGGCGACAGCGGTGAGAACTACTCTAAGTAGGGTCTTCACAACACGATCATGGCATGAAGCCCTTCCAAAGCGGAACACCCCGGCAGTTCGCCACAAAAAGGGGCGACCCGTCGAGTTCACGGGAGAATGCGCTCTGCCTGGTCGTAGGCCTGCCGGGCGATCTGTTCGGCTTCGGCGCGCGTGACGTTCGGCCCGTACAACGTGATGGTGGCGAGGTAACCCCGGGATTTCAGCACGACGTACCAGGTCTTCACGTGCGATGTCCCGCTGGTGGTGGCGACCCCCACGGTGCGGGATCCGGTGCCCAGCCGGCCGCTCGTCGCCTCGACCACATAGTGATCGGACCACTGGCCGTCCACGCGCGCACGGAACCTCTGGCAGTCCGGCGACACGCGGACCTTGAGCTCGCGATCGGCCAGGCCGGCCGAGACCCGCATCAGCGTCTCGGTGAAGCTCTGCCCGCTCCCGGTGGTGAAGGTGGTGATGGCCGCCGGTGCGGCCTGCTGGGCCGCCTCGAACCCCTGGCCCGTGGCCGCGCACTGCGGTTTGTCCAGCTTCGCCTGGGTCTGTAGCTGGTTGAAGTTCTGGATCGGCTCCAGGGAGCCGTACTCGCCCGAGTCCGGTTCTCCGGCGCGCTGGTAGCCGGAGACCTCGGTCAGGAGCGCCTGCTGAAGCTGGTCGGAGGTGTATCCCGTGCCGGGCGCCGGGTTGGCGAAGTGCCCCGGCGCGCCAGGCGCGCCGCCGCTCGCGCACGCGCCCGCCGAGGTGCCGAGGAGGATGACGGTCCCGAGGACCCGGCCGGCCAGAGGTATACGGCACCGCATGGCGCGACCCTACGCGTACCGGGAGTTACACCCCCGATGCGACACGCCCGCGCCCGCTCACTTCGCGGCGGCCCGCTCGTTGTAGACCCCGGTGTACTCCTGGCCGGAGAGCTTCTGGATGGTCCCGACGATCTCGTCGGTGATCGCGCGGCGGGCCTTGGCGGCCGGCAGGTCGCGGTAGCGCGAGAAGTCCATGGTCGCGCCGATCCGTACGGTGGCCCGTACGCCCAGGCGTGGCCAGGAGGCGCCGACCGGCTGGATGCGGTCGGTGTCCTCGAGCCCGATCGGCAGGACCTTGGCGCCGGAGGCCAGGACCAGCCAGCCCACGCCGGTGCGGCCGCGGTAGAGCCGGCCGTCCTCGGACCTGGTGCCCTCGGGATAGATGGCGAAGGCGCCGCCGGCGCGGACGATGTCGACCGCCTGCTCGAGCGAGCCCATCGCCGCGCGCTGCGCCCCGCGCTGGACCGGGACGTGGCCCAGGGAGCTCATGAACCAGCGTACGAACCTGCCCTTGACGCCCTTGCCCTCGAAGTAGGAGGCCTTGGCGATGAAGGTCACCGGCCGCGGGATCGCCAACGGGATGATGAAACTGTCGATGAACGACAGGTGGTTGCTGGCCACGATGAGCGGGCCGTGGGCCGGAACGTTCTCGACGCCCTCGACGCGGGACCGGAACAGCAGCCGGAGGATCGGGGCGACCACCCGCCGTATGAACGTCTCGAACACTCAGCCTCCAGAATCCGCACTGCCAACTGTAAGGGCGACTCGTCAGTAGGTCACATGGCGGCTCGCCTGCGGCGAGACGCCGGCTCCCGAGAGTCACGATCCAGTGCATGGGGACGGTCAAAATAGGATTAGTATCACCAAAAGGCGGCAAAGCCCCCACCACGGAATGTCCGCCCAGAGCCGAGGAGCGTCCATGGCCCTGACCGACCGGCTGAGCCCCTTCCCCTTTCGACTGCCGCGTGCCCGAGGCCTGATGTCGGTGGAACGCGACATCCCCGTGCCGATGGCGGACGGTGTCACGCTGCTGGCCGACCGCTACATGCCGGCCGGAGTCACCCGGCCACCGACGATCCTCGTACGCACGCCGTACGGCCGGCGCGGCATCCCGGGGGTCGTGAACGGGTTGCCGTTCGTCTACTTCGGCTACCAGGTCATCGTCCAGAGCGCCCGGGGAACGTTCGGCTCCGGTGGTGAGTTCGATGCCCTCGCGGAGTACGAGGACGGGGTGGCCACGGTCGCCTGGCTGAAGCGGCAGCCCTGGTTCAGCGGGTCGTTCGCGGCGTACGGGGCCAGCTATCTCGGCTATTCCGCGTGGGCTCTCGCGGCCGAGGCGGGGCCGGAGCTCAAGGCGATGGCTACCTCGGTCACGGCCTCCCAGTTCCGCGAGGCCGCCTATGTCGGCGGGGCCTTCGCACTCGAGGCCACGCTCAGCTGGATCGACCTCACGGCCCGGTGCGAGCAGCCGTTCGGGCTGCTGTCGGTCGGCCTGATGTCCCAGCGGCGGACCGGCCGTGCGGCCTGGTCCGGCCGGCCGCTGGCCGAGCTGGACGCGCTGACCACCGGGGGGGCGGTGCCGTTCTTCCAGAACCTGCTGAGCAACGATGAGCCCGGCGCGACGTTCTGGGACAAGCGCGACTTCAGTGCGACGGTGGCCGACGTCACGGCTCCGACCAGCATGGTGGGCGGCTGGTACGACGCCTTCCTCCCCTGGCAGGTGAAGGACTACGAGGCGATGCGGGCCGCCGGGCGGCGTCCGTACCTCACCATCGGCCCGTGGTGGCATGCCGACCCGCGGCACGTCGTGGCCTCGGTGCGGGAGTCCCTCGGCTGGTTCCAGGCCCACCTGCGCGGCGACTTCTCCCGGCTCCGCGCCAACCCCGTACGGCTGTTCATCACCGGGGCCGGCGAGTGGCGGTCCTACCGCGACTGGCCCGTGCCGGGGATGCGGCCCACGCGCTGGTTCCTCCAGCCGGGCCATGGCCTCGGCGAGAGCGGCCCGTCGACCTCCGAGCCCGACACCTACCGCTATGACCCGGCCAAACCGACGCCCACCCTGAGTGGCCCGACCCTCGTGGGCAGCGCCAAGCCTGTGGACAACCGCCCCCTGGAGCGGCGCTCGGACGTGGTGGTGTACTCCAGCCCCGTGCTCCGGTCGGACTTGGAGATCATCGGCGCGGTGAGCGCGGATCTCTACGTCCGGTCCGATCGCGAGCACACCGACTTCGTGGTGCGGCTCTGTGACGTGTCGCCGGACGGTGTGTCGCGCAACGTCTGCGAGGGAGGTCTTCGGCTGCGGCCGGGTGGCCCGGCGCCCGACGGCGACGGCATCCGGCGCATCAACGTCGACCTGTGGCCGGCCGGGCACCGTTTCAAGCACGGCCACCGGCTCCGGGTGCACGTCGCCAGCGGCGCCTACCCCAAGGTCGCCAGCAACCCCGGCACGGGCGAGCCCCTGGGCACCGCGGCCAACCTGGTCTCCGCGGACCAGGAGATCTTCCACGACCCGGACCACCCGTCCGCCATCATCCTTCCCGTCGTCCCCTCCTGAGGGGGATGCGACTAAAAAGGGATGTTGGCGCCCGTGGTCACGAACCGGACGGAGGCGCCGGGCCGGGCCTGAGCGGCGCCGGCCAGATCGGCGGCGGGCACGACGCCGATGACGGGATAGCCACCGGTGGTCGGATGGTCGGCGAGGAACACCATCGGGCGGCCGTCCGGAGGGACCTGGACGCTGCCGAGGACCATGCCCTCACTCGACAGCTCGCGGTGCACCAGGCGCTCGAGCGGCGGGCCGTCCGTGCGCACCGCTATCCGGTTGCTGGCCGCGGCCACCTGGTATCGCGCACCGGCCAGGCCCTCGAGCGCCGCCCTGGTGAACCAGTCGTGACGGGGGCCGAGGAGCAGCCGCAGCACCAGGCTCCGCGGCGGCGCGGAGACCGGCGCGCCGTCGAGCGATCCGAGCGGGCCGGGCGGCCCCGCGGGCTCCCCGAGCGGCAGGGTCTGGCCCGCCGCCAGGACGGGCGGGCCCAGCCCGGACAGCAGATCGGTGGCACGGCTGCCGAGCACCGGCGGCACGTCGATGCCGCCGGAGAAGGCGACATAACTGCGCAGCCCATGGACCGCGGTGGCGACCTCGAGGACCGCGCCCGCCGGCGCGTGGACCGGAGCGCCCCACGCCACGGGACGGCCGTCCACGGTGACCGGCGCGGGCGCGCCGGTCACCGCGATGACGGACGGCCGGTGCAGCCGTACGGCGGTCCCGGACAGCGTGGTCTCCAGCGTGGCGGCCGACTCCGGGTTGCCGACGAGCCGGTTGGCGAGCCGGTGTGCGGGTTCGTCCAGGGCGCCGCCGCGCGGCACCCCGAGCTGCGCCATGCCGCGCCGGCCCAGGTCCTGCACGGTCGTCAGCGCTCCGGGCCGTACGACCTCGATCATCGGTCCACCGGCACGAACCGCACCCGTGTGCCGGGCGCCAGCAGGGCCGCGGGTTCCCGTGCCGGGTCCCACAGCACCACCTCGGTGCGGCCGATCAGCTGCCATCCGCCCGGGGAGGAACGCGGATAGACGCCGGTGTAGGAGCCCGCCAGTCCGACGGCCCCGGCCGGCACGGCCTGCCGGGGCGTGGCGAGCCGTGGCACGGCGTAGCGCTCCGGCAACCCGGTCAGGTAGGCGAACCCGGGCGCGAAACCGCAGAAGGCCACCCGGAACTCCGTGCCGGCGTGCACCCGGGCCACCTCCTCGACCGGGACGTCCCACAGCGCCGCGACCTCCGCGAGGTCGGCGCCGTCATAGCGCGTGGGCACCTCGATGAGCGTGCCGTCCCCGGCGGCCTGGGGAGGAACGCGCCAGCCCGGCAGGTCGCGCGCGAGCGCGGCCGGATCGTCGAGGCCGTCCAGCAGGACCGTACGGGCGGCCGGCACGACCTCCTCCACGGGAGGCAACGTCCCCGCGGCCCGGCGGCGCGAGATCTCGGCGTGCAGCGCCTGCACCTCGCCGTCGGAGCCGACCTCGACCAGGAGCGCGCGGGTGCCGACTCGCAGCACCCTCATGCGAACGGCCGCACCGCGGCGCCGGCGTCGGCCAGCGCCTCGCGGATCAGGCGGGCCAGCCGGGGCGCGGACGGGGTGTCCCCGTGGACGCACAGCGACCGGGCGTCCACGGGCACCGGCTGCCCGGTGATGGCCACCACGGTTCCCTCGCAGGCCATGCGGACCGACCGCGCCACGATCTCCTCCTCGTCGTGGAGGACGGCCCCGGGCTCACGCCGGGACACCAGGGTGCCGGCGGCCGTGTAGGACCGGTCGGCGAACGCCTCGGTCACGATGGGGATCCCGGCCGCCTCGGCCGCGCGGTGCAGCGCCGAGCCGGGCAGCCCCAGTACGGGTAGCGCCGGGTCGGACCGCCGGATCCCGGCGACGACCGCGGCGGCCTGCTCCTCGTCGGCCACCACCCGGTTGTAGAGCGCGCCGTGCGGCTTCACATAGGCGACCCGGGAGCCCGCCGCCCGCGCGAAGACCTCCAGCGCGCCGATCTGGTAGGTCACCTCGTCGGCGAGCTCCTCCGGCGGCACGTCGATCGCCCGGCGGCCGAAGCCGGCCAGGTCGCGGTAGGACACCTGCGCACCGATCCGCACGCCCCGCTCGGCCGCTCCCTCGCAGACCCGCCGCATGATCGAGGGATCGCCGGCGTGGAAGCCACAGGCCACGTTGGCGCTCGTGACGACGTCCAGCAGGGCGTCGTCGTCGGTCAGCGTCCAGCGGCCGAAGCCCTCGCCGAGATCGGCGTTGAGATCGATCACCGTCCTACGCCCGTCAGCCTGACTCATGGGTCGACCTCCCGCATCCGGTCCGTGATCTGGCGTTCGGCGGTGTCCAGGTAGTCCGCCAGCTCGCGTTCGGCCGCGACGACGTCGCCCGCCGCGAGCAGATCGGCGATCACCCGGTTGCGCCGCAGGTAGGGCTCGTGGAACTCCGAGAGCGACGGCATGACGTGGAAGGCCAGCCGCAGTTCGGCGAGCAGGCGCCGCATGAACTCATCGACCCGGACGCTGCCGGCCAGCTCCGCCAGGGCCCGGTGGAAGTGCAGGTCGGCGGTGGCGACGGCGGACCACTCCCGCGCCCCCGCCGCGCGTTCGCCGGCGGCGACCGCCTCCTGTACGGCCGTGCGGAGTTCAGGAGAGGCCGCGGCGGCATTGCGCAGTCCAGCGCCCTCCAGGGCTCTGCGGGCCCTGAACACATCGGCCACATCGGCCGCGGTGAGCTCGCGCACCGCCACGCCGCGGTTCATCTCGTGCGCCAGGAGGTGCTCCTGGACGAGCAGCCGGAACGCCTCGCGCAGGGTGTTGCGGGAGACGCCGAGGACGGCGGAGATCGAGGCCTCCGACAGCCGGGTGCCTGGCTTGAGAGCGCCTTCGGCGATGCGCGTGCGGAGCACGTCCGCGACCCGGTCGGCGGTGCTGGTCCGGGCCAGCAGTCCTCGATCCGCGGTCAGTGCGGCGATCGCGTGCGCGGTGGGTCCTGACAGGGCTGGACCTCCTTGTCGGAGCGCTGTCGAAGCACTGCGCATGCGAGCGTCATGCGCTGACAAAGTTTTTCACGCCGGGCGCTTTGCTTTCTTGTGGGATTGTTGAACAATACTTTAATCTCACGCTGAAGTTCCCTCGACCCCGCAAGGGACAGGACACCAGGACCAAAAGGGGCGTCCGCATGATCGTTCTTCTCGGCGTGGCCGTCGTCATCCTCGGTTTCGCCACCAAACGCAACCCGCTCCTGGTGGTGGCGGTCGCCGGCATCGTGACCGGCCTGCTCGGCGGCCTCTCGCCCCAGAAGGTGCTCGCCGCCTTCGGACAGGGATTCGCCTCCAGCCGGTCGGTGACGATCTTCGCGATCACGCTGCCGGTCATCGGGCTCCTCGAGCGCTACGGGCTCCAGGAGCAGGCCCGGATCCTCATCGGCAAGCTGACCCGCCTGACGACGGGCCGGTTCCTGGCGCTGTATCTCCTGATCCGTCAGCTCACGGCGGCACTGGGCCTGAACAACATCGGCGGCCCGGCGCAGACCATCCGCCCCCTCGTCGCGCCGATGGCCGAGGGGGCGGCGGAACGCCGCCACGGCCCGCTGCCCGAGCGGGTACGGGAGCGGGTCAAGTCGTTCGCGGCCAGCGCGGACACGGTGGCGGTGTTCTTCGGCGAGGACATCTTCATCGCCATCGGCTCGATCCTGCTGATCACCGGCTTCGTGAACGCGACCTATGGCACGCACCTCGAGCCGCTGCACCTCGCCCTGTGGGCGATCCCGACCGCGATCTGCGCCTTCCTGATCCACGGCTACCGGCTGGTGGCCCTGGACCGATGGCTGGAGCGCGAGATGAGCACCGAGGG
>JAOPYH010000141.1 GCA_025964715.1 Streptosporangiaceae bacterium
CGACGTCCGCGCGCTAGTCTTCCAACCGTCTGGGTAGGTCAGAGCCGTAGGATTCGACGCTGGAAGGGAGGCGGCACGTGGTCGAGCTGGAGAGCGTGCCGGATCTCGTGAATCCGGTGGTGGTCGCCGCCTTCGAGGGCTGGAACGACGCGGGTGAGGCGGCCAGCGGGGTGATCCAGCACCTGGAGACCAACTGGGACGCGACGCCGATCGCCGAGCTCGATCCGGACGACTACTACGACTTCCAGGTCACCCGGCCGACGGTGGAGCTGGTCGACGGCGAGACCCGCCGGCTCACCTGGCCGACGACGCGCATCTCCTGGGCGCGGCCGCCGGACTCTGGGCGCGACGTCATCCTGGTCCGTGGCATCGAGCCGAACATGCGCTGGCGGGCGTTCTGCCGGGAACTGAAGGACCTCATGGTCGAGCTCGGCGTCGAGACGGTCGTGCTGCTCGGAGCTCTGCTCGCCGACGCGCCGCACACGCGCCCGGTCCCGGTGACCGGCGCCACCTCGGGCCCCGGGCTCAACGGCGTCAGCCTCGAACCCACCCGCTACGAGGGCCCCACGGGCATCCTCGGGGTCCTTCAGGATTCCTGCGCCCGCGCCGACCTGACCACCGTCTCGCTGTGGGCCGCCGTGCCGCACTATGTCGCGCAGCCACCCTCGCCCAAGGCCACTCTGGCGCTGCTGCGCCGGGTCGAGGACCTGCTCGACGTCACCGTTCCGCTCGGGGATCTGCCCGACGAGGCCCGGGCCTGGGAGAACGGGGTCAACGAGCTCGCCGAGCAGGACTCCGAGGTGGCCGAGTACGTCAAGACCCTCGAGGAACAGAAGGACGCGACCGAGCTGCCCGAGGCCAGCGGGGACGCCATCGCACGCGAGTTCGAGCGCTTCCTGCGCCGCCGCGGGCCCGGCGGGCCGGGCGGGCCCGGTCCCACACCCTGATCCCCGGTCGGACCCGTGTGATCCTGGGCGGGACCCGTTACCCGGGTAGACCCACCCGTTCCGCACGGACATCGGCCAATCCCCTGCGCGGTCGATCACTTCATGTTACTTTTGCTCACCTGGCGTGATCACGCGCGGCGTCCTCAACCCCTCCCTGTACCGGGTGCCACGTCGGTCGGCGCGCACACGACACCACAGCACAGCGGCTGAGCGGTGGACGGGGAACCAACATGGCACGGGCGAAGCGCGGGCTGGCGGCGGTCATCGGCCTCGGCGTTCTGAGCATGGGCACGATCGGCTGCGGGTCCGGCGGCGCGGGCGACGAGGCGACATTGAAGGTCGTGGGATCCGCTGACGTGGACCACCTCGACACCGCCAGCGGCTACGCCACCGTGGGCGGTGCGCTGACCCGGCAGTTCTCCCGGACCCTGTTCAACGTCAGAGCCGGGTCCGGCTTCGAGGAGGCCATCGCGCTCCACCCCGACGTCGCGGTCGAGCTCCCGGCCACAGGCGCCGGCCTCAGCCCGGATCTTCGGACCTACACCATCAGGCTGCGCGGCGGTGTGCTGTGGAACACCCCGACGCCGCGCGAGGTCCTGGCCGGGGACTTCGTGCGCGGGATCAAGCGGCTGTGCAACCCGGCGTCGCCCTCGGGCGCCATGGCCTACTACACCTCGACGATCGAGGGCCTGGAGTCCTTCTGTACCGGCTTCGCCGCGGTGGACGCCCACAGCGCCGCGGCGATCGCGGCGTACCAGAACGGCCATCAGGTCACCGGACTGGCCGCCAAGGACGACAAGACCCTGGTGATCAAGCTGATGCAGCCGGCCAACGACTTCCTCAACATCCTGGCCCTGCCGTTCGCCGCGGCGGCCCCGCGTGAGTACGACGCCTACGTCCCCGACAGCCCCGAGTTCCGCCGGCACACCATCTCCGACGGGCCGTACCAGATCACCTCCTACGTGCCGAACAAGCAGTACGTCCTGGAGCGGAACAGGGCGTGGCGACCCGGCAGCGACCCGCTCCGCGCGCAGAACGTGGAAGAGATCCGGATCACGCTGGGACAGGACTCCCCCGAGACCGTGCAGCAGCAGATCGAGCGGGGCACCGCCGACCTGTCCTGGGACCAGCCGGTCCCCCGGTCCAAGATCTCCAGCCTCAGGTCCAACCCGAATTTCAAGATCATGGGCGGCTCCACCAACACCCCGTACCTGGTTTTCAACACACTGAGCCCTAACAATGACCGGGCCCTCGCGGACCGGGGGGTGCGGCGCGCGATCCTCTACGCCATCGACAAGGCCGTGCTGATCCGGCTCTACGGCGGCCCGGACGTCGGGCAGGCTCTCGACCAGGTCATACCGCCCGGCAGCGTGGGACATGAGGAGTACGACCTCTATCCGACCCCGGGCGGCTCCGGCGACGCCTCCATGTGCAGACGGATGCTGGCCGCGGCCGGTCATCCGGGCGGCCTCAGCCTGAACTTTCCCTACCGGATCAACAGTCATCAGCCACAGGTGGCGCAGTCGATCCAGGCCAACCTCAAGGCGTGCGGGATCACCACACAACTGTTCCCGGACACCACCGGCAACCTCTACGGCAAGACCCTGGTCACGCCCGCGGAGGCCAGGAAGGGTGCGTGGGACATCGCCGCGCCGGGATGGGTGCCCGACTGGTACGGCAACAACGGCCGCGCCACCATCGTGCCGCTCTTCGACGGGCGGCACTATGGCCCCAACTCCACCGACTACGGCGGCTACAACAACGACCGGGTCAACGCCCTGATCGACCAGGCACTCAAGGCGACGACCGCGCGCGAGGCGGCCGGCTTCTGGGCCAGGGCGGACAGGCTGATCATGGAGGACGCGGCAATCGTGCCCCTGATGAACAAGAAGCACCCGATCCTGCACTCCGCGCGGGTGCACAACGCGCTCTATCTCCCGACCTCGCAGAGCTACGACTTCAACCAGGTCAGGCTCTCCACCTCCTGACTGCGCCCAGGTCGAAAAGGACGACGATGAGCTCCACCCCGCTGCAGGCGGGCGTACTCGCCCTCGGCGCCCGGTCCGGACGGATCCGTGGCCGCGGCCCGATGCGGCTGGCTTGGGCGAGACTGCGCCGGGACCGGGTCGCCATGGCCTCCATCGCCGTGCTGGCGCTGATGGCCCTGTTCGCGCTCGCGGCGCCGCTGCTGGCCGGCTGGACCGGACACTCCTATGACCACACCTATCCGGTGACGGGTCTGGACCCGATCGGCCAGCCGGTGGGCCCCGGACGAGGCTTCTGGCTGGGCGCCGACCAGCTGGGCCGCGACGTTCTGGTGCGGGCCGCCTACGGCGCCCGTGTCTCGCTCGTGGTCGCGCTCGGCGCCACCTCGCTCGCCACGGTCCTCGGGATCACGGTCGGCCTGGTGTCGGGGTTCGCCGGCGGGGTCGCCGACAGCCTCCTGGCCGTGTTCATGGACTTCGTGCTGGCACTGCCCTACATCCTGGTGGCCATCGTGCTCGCCACCACCTTCCGGCTCACCTCGGTCGCGGCGAGCCTGACGCTGACGATCCTGGCCATCGGGTTCTTCTCCTTCGCCACTATCGGCCGGGTCGTCCGCGCCAAGGTGCTGTCGCTCAAGGAGGCGGACTTCGTGGCCGCGGCGCGGTCGATCGGCGCCGGCCGGGCCCGCATCATCTTCGTCGACGTGCTGCCCAACCTGGCGGCCGAGGTGACCGTGCTCGCCTCCCTCACGGTGCCCATGTCCATCGTGTTCGAGGCTTCCATGTCCTTCCTCGGAGTGGGCGTCCGGCCCCCCATGCCGAGCTGGGGCAGCATGCTGGGCGAGGGCGCCGAGGTCTTCGCCACGGCCTGGTGGCTGCTGGCCGTACCCAGCGCGTTACTCCTGCTCACGACCTTCTCCTGCACCCTGCTGGGCGACGGGATCCGCTGTGCCCTCACCGGCGGCGGTCCCGGCCGCGCTCGAGGGTAGGCCGCCGTGCCCCGCTTCCTCGCGCGCAGGCTGTTGTCCGCCGCACTGACCCTGTGGCTCGTGGCGACGTCCGTCTTCGCGCTGCTGCGGCTGTCGCCAGGGCCGGTGGAGCGCGTCATCGGGGGCCCGCACGCCGAGCCCGAGGCGCTGGCGCAGATCCGCCACAACCTCGGCCTCGACCTGCCCATCACGACGCAGTACGCGCGGTTCCTCGGCGCGCTGCTGCACGGAGATCTCGGATACTCCTACATCAACGGCACCGCGGTGACCGAACTCATCGCCGACCGGCTCCCCACCACGGTGTTCCTGGTCATCGGTGCCGCCGCCGTCTCCCTGGCGGCGGGGGTCGGCACCGGCGCGCTCGCCGCCACCCGGCCGTACGGTCCCCTGGACCGCGCGTCGACCGGCCTCGCCCTCGTCGGCCTGTCGACGCCCTCGTTCGTGATGGCCCTCGTCCTGCTCTACGTCTTCGCCGCCGAGTCAGGACACCTGGGCTTCACCTTCTTCGAGGCGGGGCCGCCCCTGCAGGAGCACTTCGCGCAACGGATGATCCTGCCGTGGGCCGGGATGGCGTTGCTGATGACCGCCGCCTACAGCAGGCTGAGCCGCGGGTCGATGCTTTCGGTGCTGGCCGAGGACTACATTCGTACGGCCCGGGCCAAGGGTCTGCCCGAGCACCGGATCACCTATGCACACGCCCTGCGGCCGGCGCTCAGCCCCGTCGTGACCCAGTTCGGCGTGGACGTGGGTGTGCTCATCGGCTCGACCATCGTCACCGAACAGGTCTTCGGGCTGCAGGGTGTCGGCCAGCTGGTCTATCACTCCATCGGAGCGGGTGACGCGCCGGTCGTCATAGGCGTCACGATGCTCGTGTCGCTCTGCGTCAGCGCGGCGAACCTCATCGTCGACGTCCTCCACTCCTGCCTCGACCCGCGGCTGCGGCACCGTTGAGGCCCGCGGACTCCGCAGCCCTCAGAGCGCCACGCCGAGAAGGGCGTCGACGACGGAGCGCACGTGGCCGGGCGCGTGCACGTCGGCCGCGTCGCCGGCCACGGCCCGCTCCGCCCACTGGTCGACCGCGGCCAGCGCGGCGGGCGCGTCCAGGTCCCAGGCCAGCTGCCGGCGCACGCCGGCGAGCAGCTGCGCCGCGGCGGGGCCGGCCGCCAGTCCCACGGCCTCGCGCCACCGGGTCAGCCTTGCGTTCGCGGCCTCCAGGTCGGCGGAGGTCCACTCCCAGTCGGACCGGTAGTGGTGGGCCAGGAGCGCGAGCCGGATGGCCATCGGGTCCGTCCCCTCGGCGAGGAGCCGTGACACGAACACGAGGTTGCCGCGCGACTTCGACATCTTCTCGCCCTCGAGGGCCACCATGCCCGCGTGGACGTAGGCCCGCGCGTGCGGACGCTCACCGGTGGCCACCTGGGCGTGTGCGGCGCCCATCTCGTGGTGCGGGAACGCCAGGTCACTGCCGCCGCCCTCGACGTCGAACGACATGCCCAGCCGGTCTATCGAGATGGCCGAACACTCGACGTGCCAGCCCGGCCGGCCGCGGCCGAGCGGGGAGTCCCAGCCGGGCTCCCCCGGCCGCTGGGCCATCCAGAGCAGCGCGTCCAGTGGATCCTTCTTGCCGCGGCGGTCCGGATCGCCGCCGCGCTCGGCGAACAGCGGGAGCATCTCGGCATGGGTCAGCCGGCTCACCCGGCCGAAGTCCGGGTCGGCGCTCACCGGAAAGTAGACGTCGCCGTCGAGTTCGTAGGCGGCTCCCTTGGCGTGAAGCTCCTCGATCATCTCGACGATGAGCGGGATCGCCTCCACAGCGCCGACATATTGGTCGGGGGGCAGGATCCGCAGCCGCGTCATGTCGTCGCGGAACAGCGTGATCTCGCGCTCGGCGAGTTCGCGCCAGTCCTCGCCGGTCTGCTCGGCCCGCTCCAGCAGCGGGTCGTCGACGTCCGTCACGTTCTGCACATAGTGAACGTCGTGTCCGGAGTCGCGCCACACCCGGTTGATCAGGTCGAAACCCAGGTAGGTGGCCGCGTGGCCCAGGTGCGTGGCGTCATAGGGCGTGATGCCACAGACGTACATCCGGGCCGTCGGACCGGGCTCGGTAGGCCGGACCGCGCCCGCGCCGGTGTCGTACAGGTGCAGTTGCCGCCCCACGCCGGGGAGTCCGTTGTCCGCCAGGCGGGGCACCTCAGGTGCGGGCCACGATCGCATACCCGGCAGCTTATCTGTGGTGTGCACACGCCCGGTGAGGCAGCAGGCTCCTGAGGGACGAAGACGCGCAGATCACACCACCCGGCCCCATGCCGCTGGGTTGCCCGGATCGGGGTTGAAGTCATAGCGCACCCGCTCGGCGGACAGGGCGATCAGACTCACCGACGTGGTGCCGTAGACGCCGTCGCCGAACCGCTGACGGACCAGAAGGGCGCGGGGATCCGCACGGTCGAGACCGTCGCCGTCGACCAGCGGCAGCCACTCCCCCCAGGCCGCCGCGGGCGATCCGCCGTCGAGCGGTGGGAGGAGCGCCGACTCCAGCCGCGGCCGCAAATGCGACACCCGGGCCGACAGGTGCTCGTCACCGGGACCGGCATGTGCGGGGTCGCGCCCCTCCAGGCCGCTGTTCACGACCAGATGCAGTCCGGGGCGCAGGCGTTGCCCGGTCAGATCCCGGCCGTCCCAGCTCCACAGCGAGACGAGGCCGGGCTCCGCGCACAGCAGGTGGAACGGATCCAGCCGCTCCAGATCGAGGTCCCCCAGCCCGCCGTGGGCCGCCGCCTGGAGCGGCAGGACCCCGCGTGAGACGCGGACCTCATCGGCCGCCGGCCGGCCACGCCCGTTCAGAACGCAGGCGACTCGCGGCACGGCCGGGTCGACGGCGAGCCACGTGCCACCGGCGCGCAGGTCGTGGCCGCCGATCAGCCCCGGCCGATCGGGCCAGTGCGCCGCCGGGGGCCGCCATGGCCGGCCGAGGAACTCGTCCCGGATCCCGGCCAGGAGCACCGGCACCGGCCCGGTCGGGTCAAAGCGGACAACAGCCGTGCACATAGCGCCGGCTAGAGCGGGGGCCAGGGGATGGCGGGCCAATCCTCGGGCGGGTACGGATGGATCCGGTGCTTCAGCATGAGCTCGATGCGGCGCCGGGTCGCGTCGACCTCCTCCGCCGTGAGCAGGGCCGCCAGCCGGCCACCGAGGTGGCCGGTGTCCAGGCAGGCCTTGAGCGTGTGCAGGGCTTCGACCGCCTCATCGGTGAGCGGCTTGCCACGCCACTGCCACAGGACCGTGCGCAGCTTGTAGTCCACCGAGAAGCACACACCGTGATCACAGCCGTATACGTGCCCGTTGCCCGCCGGCGGGAGAAGGTGCCCGATCTTACGGTCGGCGTTGTTGACGACGGCGTCGAAGACGGACATGCGCCGGATGGACGGATCGTCGGCCCGTGACAGCGCGACCAGGTCGATCTCGGGATCGGGCTCGACCCACAGCTGCACCATTCCGGGGCCGTAGGGCCCGTCGCGGTGCACGGTCGGCGGCACGACGCGCCAGCCCATGGCCTGCGAGACGGCGTAGGCGGCCACCTCCCGCTCGGCCAGCGTGCCGTCGGGGAAGTCCCACAACGGCCGCTCGCCGGCGACGGGCTTGTACACGCAGGTGCCTTCGAGCCCCTCCCACTCCACCGAGCAGTAGAGCGTGGCGTTGGACGCCGCGACCAGACGCCCCTCCACCGTGATGCGGCCGTGCGTGAGCAGAGCCTCGGCGGTCTCCACGTCGGCGGGGTCGACCGCACCGTCGTGGTCTCGGCCGCGACCGGCCGGGGAGGAAGGGTCCCTTGACGGCTGCGTCATGCGGCCATTGTCCAGGGCCGTGGCCGCCTGATCCAGCACGGCGCCATCTCGGCGCCCATCGTGCGATATCTCGGCCTCAGATCGGCCATATCAGCCCAGGTGCCCGTTCTGGCGAGGACACACGTGCCCGGCGGCGTTGAGCGGCAGCCCGCACAGCGGACAGGGTGGACGTCCGGCGGCCACGATCCGCAACGCCCGTTCGGTGAAGGCCCGCGCCTGTCCCGCGGTGATCCGGACCCGGAGGACCACCATCCGGGGCTCGTCCTCCCCGATCGCGGCCTCCTCCTGGTCCTCGGTGACCTCCTGGGCCTCGATGATGACCCGCTCGTCCTCGGGATCCCACGCCAGCGCCATCGTGCCGACGCGGAATTCCTCCTCCACAGGCTGCTCGAGGGGCTCGTCGTCATGGAGCTCGGCCGGGGTCACCGCGGGCACGGCGGTGGTTCCGCCGCTGCGTCGCAGCACCTCGTCGAGCAGCTCCTCCAGCCGTTCGGCCAGCAGGGTCACCTGGAACTTCTCCAGACTGACGCTGGTGACCCTTCGGCCGGCCCGGGCCTGCAGATAAAAGGCGCGCTCGCCAGGTTGGCCGACTGCGCCGGCGATGAACCGGTCCGGCATGTCGTAGGAGATGACCGGCATACGACGACCCTACCGCCGTCTCTAAGCGCCGCCGCCGACCGGCGCGTCACCCTCGCCGCCACCCGGTGGCGGGAGGATCCCCTCCGTTCCGCCCCCGGTGTCGTTCAGGCGGACGAGGAACGGACGCAGCTCGGTGTAGCGGATCACGGTGAGCGAGGCGGGATCGGCCTGGATGCGCTGGAACTGGTCGAGGTGCAGCCCCAGCGCGTCGGCCACGATGGCCTTGATGATGTCGCCGTGGCTGCAGATCGCATAGGTGGCCTCCGGCCCGAGATCGGCATTCCACTCGCGGATGGCGGTGAGCGCGCGGTGCTGGGCCTCGAGCAGCGATTCGCCCTCGTCGCCCGGGAAGCGTGCCGCGCTCGGATGGGCCTGCACGACCCGCCACAGCGGCTCCTTGGCGAGCTCGCTCAGCGGACGGCCGGTCCAGTCGCCGTACCGGACCTCCCCGAGCCGGTCGTCGACCTCCACCTTCTCCACGGGCGCGGACTCCGGGCGCGCGGACGCGATCGCGTCGGCGGTCTCGCGACAGCGGTCCAGCGGGCTGGACACCACCGCGGCCAGGGGCACGGCGGCGATGCGGTCGGCCAGGGCCCTCGCCTGGACCCTGCCGCGCTCGTCCAGGTGCACCTCTGGGGTCCACCCGGCCAGCACGGGCCCGGTCATCGCGGTGAGGCCATGCCTCACGAGAAGGAGCGTGGTCACGGATGGCACTCTACGAGGTCTTACCGCGGTACTCCGCATCTATCCCGGCGTATGGCCACCGGAGCCGCCGCAATGCTCCAGAATCGGGCTGTGATCGTGGACTGTGCCATTTATCGCTCCGGGCTCCGTGCGCACGTGAGCGGTGACATCAGCGATGCCCTCGACGCCGCCCGCGCGGACGGCGACGCCTTCATGTGGATCGGCCTGCACGAACCGACCGAAGAGACGTTCCGGCACGTCAACGAGGAGCTGAAACTCCATCCGCTGGCCGTCGAGGAGGCGCTGAGCGGGGAGCACCAGCGCTCGAAGCTGGAGCGTTACGGCGACATCACGTTCGTCCTGCTCAAGACCGTGCACTTCGACGAGGCGAGCGCGGACGTGAAGATCGGCAAGATCATGGTGTTCCTCGGGGACGACTTCGTCGTGACCGTACGCCAGGGTGACGGGGCGCCTCTCGCGCAGACCCGCCGCCGCCTGGAGGCCGACCCGCAGCTTCTCGGCACCGGCCCAGCCGCGGTGCTGTACGGGGTGTGCGACGAGGTGGTCGACCGCTACAGCGCCGTGGCGCACCGGGTCGAGGCCTCCATCATCGCGCTGGAACGGCAGGTCTTCGCGGCCGAGCAAAGCGATGTGACGGCGAAGATCTATGAGCTCAAGCGCGAGGTACTGGAGTTCCGTGCCGCCGAGGATCCGCTCATCCCCGTGCTCCGCGAGATCGTGAAGGGCCGGGTGGACGGCTGCGCCAAAACGGTCGAGTACTTCAGCGATGCCCTGCACCAGCTGCTCCGCGTCGACCAGGACGTGGACTCCCACAACGAGCTGCTGACCAGCGTGCTGAGTGCCCATCTGGCCCTGCTGAGCAAGCAGGAGAACCAGGACCAGCGCAGGATCTCGGCCTGGGGAGCGATCATCATGGTGCCGACGATGATCGCCGGCGTGTACGGCATGAACTTCGATCACATGCCCGAGCTGCACTGGATCGGCGGCTATCCGGTCGCGCTCGGGATCATGATGGCGGTGTGCCTTTTCTTGTACTGGCGGTTCAAGAAGGGCGGCTGGCTGTAGCCCCCGCTCAGGTGGCCGAGAGCGCCCCGGCGGCGAGCAGGCCCAGGATGATCCCGCCCAGCGCCACCCGGTAGTAGACGAACAGCAACGTCGAGTGCCGGACGAGGAACTTCAGCAGCCAGGCGATGGAGGCATAGCCGACAACGAACGAGACGATCGTCGCCACGACGGTCGGGCCCAGCTGCAGGCCTCCGGTCGACACCTTGCGGAGCTCGAACAGCCCGGACAGCACCACCGCCGGCACCGAAAGCAGGAACGAGTAGCGCGCCGCCGCCTCGCGGGTGTAGCCGAGGAACAGGGCCCCGGTGATGGTGGAGCCCGACCGGGACGAGCCCGGAATCAGCGCGAGGCATTGGAAGCCTCCGATGATGAGGCCGTCCCGCAGGGAGAGGTCGTGGACCTCCCGCTTCTTACGGCCGGCCCATTCCGCGACCATGAGGACCAATCCCATGACGATGAGGGAGCCGGCGTTCAGCCACAGGTTTCGGGCCGGCTTCTCGATGAAGTCCTTGAGCACCAGCCCGAGGACGCCGATCGGGATCGTGCCCAGGCCGATGTACCAGCCCATGCGGGCGTCGTGATGGCTACGCAGATCCTTCTTCCACAGGCTCCGGGCCCACGTGGTCAGGATCCGGATCAGGTCCTTGCCGAAGTAGATGAGGACGGCGGCCATGGTGCCGAGCTGGATCACCGCCGTGAAGGGCGCGCCCGGGTCGCCCCAGCCGAGGAACTTGGGCACGATCAGCAGATGTCCCGAGCTGGAGATCGGCAGGAACTCTGTGAGTCCCTGGACGACTCCGAGCACGGTTGCTTCCACGAAATTCACGGCTTGCGGTTTCCCTCCGGCACGAACCTTGATCCCGCGGAGAAGCGTAGCGACCGGAACCCGGTGCCTGCGCGGTGACCGGGCAATCCGGGCGGGCCGGGCGGCCGACGCCGGCCGCCGCCGCCGACGCCAACCCTTCGAGCGGCTGAAGTGAGCCGCCCGGTGGTGTCCGGTAACCTCCGCGTCCATGAAGCAGCGTCGCCTGGGGCGAAGCGGGCTCACGGTGTCACGGCTGGGGCTCGGCACGATGACGTGGGGCCGTGACACCGAAGCCGATGACGCGTCGGCCCAGCTCGCCGCGTTCGTGGACGCCGGGGGCACTCTGGTCGACACCGCGGACGTCTACAGCGAGGGCGACAGCGAGCTGGTGCTCGGACGGTTGCTCCGCGAGGTGGTCCCGCGCGACGACCTCGTCGTGGCGACCAAGGCCGTCATCACTCCGGACGGCCGCTACGACGCCTCGCGGCGTCATCTCCTCGGCGCGCTGGACGCCTCACTGGGCCGGCTGGGCCTCGGCCACGTCGACCTGTGGCAGCTCCACGTCTACGACCCGGCCACTCCGCTCGAGGAGACGATGTCCGCCCTCGACGACGCGGTGTCGTCCGGCCGCACCCGTTACGCGGGTGTGTCCAACTATGCCGCCTGGCACCTCGCCAAGGCGGCGACCTGGCAGCGGGCCTGGCCGGGCCGGGCCCCCATCGTCTCCAACCAGGTCGAGTACTCGCTGCTGCAGCGCGGCATCGAGCGGGACGTGGTCCCCGCTGCCCTCGACGCGGGCGTCGGGATCCTCCCGTGGTCGCCGCTCGGCCGCGGCGTGCTCACCGGCAAGTACCGCACGGGCATCCCGGCGGACTCCCGCGCCGCCGCCCAGCACTTCGCCGAGTTCGTGCGTCCCTATCTCGGCGAGGACAGCCGCCGGATCGTCGAGTCGGTGTCCACGGCCGCCGACGGGCTCGGCGTCTCGGCGCTGGCCGTTGCCCTGTCCTGGGTGCGGGACCGGCCCGGAGTAGTCGCACCGATCGTCGGAGCCCGTACGTCCGCTCAGCTGCTCGGCATCCTGGACGTCGAGCAGCTCACCCTTCCCCAGGAGATCCGCAATGCCCTCGACGACGTCTCCGATGTCTGAGCTCGCAGAGCTGTTCGCCGCCACGGGTGTGCCACCCGCCGAGGCCGCGCGGGTACGCGCCCACCTCGGCGAGGCGGCCGCGGACCGGCTCCGCGCGGACCCCTGGCTGCTGCTGCTCGTACCGGGCGTCCGGCCCGAGCAGGCCGACCACTTCGCCCGCGGCGTGCTCGGCGGGGAGCCCGACGCCGCGGACGAGCGGCGCTGCCGGGCACTGGTGACGCACCTGCTGACCAGCGCCGCCCGGGAGGGGCACACCGCCACGCCGGCGGCCGACGTGCTGTCGCAGCTGTCCACCCTCAGGGTCCCCGACGCCGGGCAGGCCGTCGAGGCCGCGCTGGACGAGGGCGGCGCGATGGCCTTCGACGAGGAGCCCGGCGACCTCGACGCCTTCAACGGCTCCGACGCGGCTCAGGACGCCGGCGAGGAGCTCGCCGGCGGGCTTGCGGAAGCGGCGCAGACCCTCGCCCTGGCCCGGTACGGGCTGGCCGAGGAGGCGGTCGCGGAGGGCGTCGTGCGGCTCCTGGCGACGGCCGGACCGCTGCTCGACGACGACCTCGTCGCGCTCGAGGAGCTGCCGGCGGATCCCAGGGAGGCCGCGACGGCGGCGATCCGCTGTGGCGTGAGTCTCCTCGCCGGGCCCGGTGAGGACGCGCGGCGGGCCGCCGCCCCGCT